>NZ_JAGPYA010000016.1:0-116127 GCF_018070245.1 Micromonospora sp. M61
GATCGGCTGCCCGTCGATGTTCCTACACGGCGACAGCCTGCGCATCGAGAAGACGAAGGCGACCCTGGGCATCGACGACCGGCTCGCGTTCGTCATCTCGCCGTACGTCAAGGCGCTGGCCCCCCTCATCCTGCACCACCACCAGCGCTACCCGAACCTGCGCTACGTGGCACAGGACCTCTACACCCTCGGCACCCTGCTCTACGGCGACGCGCCGAAGCTGCGGGGCAAGACCGCCGACATGCCGATCCACACCTCGCACCCGCTCTTCGTCGAGGACAAGGTGCGGATGTTCATGGACCCGTGGCCCTGGATGGACTATCTCTCCGGGTTCGACTTCGCCTTCGGCACCCGGATCCACGGCACCATCACGGCGCTGATCTCGGGCATCCCCGGCTATCTGCTGGCGCACGACTCGCGCACCCTGGAGCTGGCCCGATACTTCGACATCCCGCACCGGTTGTTGCGCGATGCGCCGGCCGACGTCGACGCTGCCCAACTCTATGCGGAAGCCGACTACACGGCCCTGAACGAGGGCCACAAGGAGCGCTTCGCACGGATCACCGCGTTCCTCGCCAAGCACGACCTCGGCCTCTCGTTCGCCGACGGAGACAGCGCCACCCGCTTCGACGAGCAGGTCCGCCAGACCGTCTACCCACCTGCGGTCCGGCCGGTCTCCGCCTACTCTCCCGAGGAGTTGCTGACGCGCATCCAGTGGCTGCGGGACGAAACCCGGACGCTCCAGACAGAGGTCAATACCCTCCACGCGCGGTCACTGCGCGTGCGGGTCAAGCAGGCCGTCGCCGGCCGGGTCCGCCGGATGCTCGGAGCCAGGTGACCAGCCACCGCGTCCGCTTCATCCAGCTCACCCGCGTCGGTACGGGTCGAGCAGCGCCAGCACGGCAGCCGGGTCCTCCACGTGTGCGTTGTGGCCGAGACCGGGCAGCGTGACGACCGGTACGCCGTACGCCCTTAGCTGCTCGTCGGTGACCATCGGGTCGTGCTCGCCACGGGCCAGCACCACCGGCACGTCGGTCGCCGCCAGCAACGGGGCCAGGTCTGGCTCGCCGACGCCGAAGGCTGTCGGGTCCATGGCGAGGCGCCACCGGCCGTCGACCTGACGCAACCCGGCGTCCACCACCGGATGATCCGGCGGGACCAGGCCGACCAACCCGGAGACGCGCAGGTAGCGGCGGGCCGCCTCGGTGCGGCTGGCGAACCAGCTCACCGGGCGCGCGGCGAGCTCGGCCGCGCGGGTCAGCTCGTCGGGTGACCAGACCGCCTTGATGCCCAGCCCGACCACCGCTTCCACCGGCATCCCGGCGGCGCGGGCGGCCAACGCCAGGCCGACCACCCCGCCCAGCGAGTGCCCGAGCACGACGATCCGGTCGTCGGCGACCAGGCCGTGGGCGATCCGGCCGGCGAACCCATCAAAGGAGTACGACGGCAGCGGGGCCGACCAGCCGTGACCGGCAAGGTCCGGTGCCAGCCACCGCCCGGGCCAGTGCTGCTTCAGCAGTGGGGCCCAGGGCAGCCAGACGTCCCCGGTCGCCCCCATCCCGTGCAGCAGCAACAGGATCGGCCCACGGCCTGCCCGGCCACCTGATTCATCCACCACGGCCGCAGTCTCCCACGGTTCGCGACCAGGTACGAGGGTCGTCGATGCGGCGCAGGCCTGACCGCTCGGTGAAGACGCCGCGGGCGCCGGCCCCTTGTGGGGGACGGCGCCCGAAGCGGTCAACGTGCCTGGGTCAGGCGGAGTAGCCCCGGCTGGCGATCCAGTTGGCCAGGTCGATCGTGGTGATCCAGTACGACGGGTCGGCCGCGTTGGCCGAGTCGGCGATTCGCACGGTCCGGCCGTTGTCCTTGTAACCCACCACGGCGATGTAGTGCCCGCCGCCGTAGGAGTGCCAGCCGCCGTTGGTGTCGGTGGCGTCACCGACGACGTTGGCGACCACGCCACGGCCGTCGGTGATGGCCTTGACGACGTCAGCTTGGAGCTGGTCCATCTGGGCCGGGCTGGGCGCGCCGGCGAACATCCGGGTCCGGTACGGGGAGCCCTTCACCTCGGCGTTGAGCACCCGGGTGGTGTCCAGGGCCGAGTTGGTGCCCATCTCGGTGGTGCCCAACTCGGCGCCGAGCTCGTTCTGGGTGCGGTCGATTCCGGCGGCGCTGAGAGCGTTGCGGGTGGCAGCCGGGCCGCAGTTGTAGTACGTGTTCTGCGCCTCGTAGTCGTAGTCGAGCACCTTGGTCGCCGGCGGCTTCGGCCGCTCCGGCTTACGGGTCAGGTCCGGGTTGCTGCTGGCCTTGGCTGCGGGCGACGCGGCACTGGTGGCCGGCGCGGGGGCGGCGGTGGTCGGTGCGGTGCTGGCCGAGGGGGACGCATCGCGCGCCTCGCTGCGGGAGGCAGCGGTGTCGCTGCGCATCTCGGCGACAGTGGTCGCGGTGTGCTGGCTGGCCGGGGCGTCGTCGGCGCTGGTGACCAGGGCGCCGCTGGTGGTGGCGATGGCGAGGGCCGCGGCGGAGGCGACAACGATCTGGTACGGACGCTCGGTGGTGAGGCGGCGGAGCTGACGCTTCAGGGTGTGCTTCACGGGGTCCTCCACGGATCGGGGGGAGAGCGGCACACCGGGGCCGGACCGGCATCCGGGCAGGCGCCAGCGCGCGGACGATGGTCCGCGGATGGTGAACCGCTCAGGGGAACGCCCGGCGCGGCCGGGCGGTTAGGCGATGACCCGGGGGGTCAGCTCACCGTCACTGGACGAATGAGCGGGGGCACCGCTACGCCGTGGAGGCGAAGGAACAACCGAGGGGTGGAAAGGTGCTGCACGAGGATGGAACTCCTTCCGACACCGCCTACCGGGTTAGCTGACGGATTCGGGCGGGAAGATCGCCCTACCGCGGGCCGTGGCTCGCGGATTCACCCCGGACTTACTGATGGGTCCCCGGTTCGTAGATCACGATTGAGCGGGTCGGCGCGGCGTCGCCTCTTGCGAACGGTTACCGCACCGGACGGGACGACAGTACTGGCCGGCTCTCACCCTGCCAAGCCGGGTTCACCTGCGTAAACCCCAATCGGCGCGACAATTTCTGCGCGTATTGCCGATGACGTGACTCGATGGGACAAGCGGTTACGGTGACGCCAACGGGCGACAACCGGACAGGTCGCCGATTATGCGGCCACAATCACGGGGACAATCGAGCCAATCGTGCCCGACGCCCGATTCGCCATTGACATGACCGGGCTCACATAACGGATCGGGCTCAACCCGCGCGAGCCGGGCGCCAACGTGCCACGAGGGCGGGACGGAACGCCCGGGTAGCCGCCCGGCGGGCGGGTACCGGGTTCGGCCGCAGCCGGGCCGCTGCCGCGTACGCCTCCTCGGCGAGAGTGCGGGCCGACTCGGCGGCCAGTTCCGCGTCCCGCCAGGCGGCCCGCTCCCGGGTGGCTGCGGCCTGGTAGTCGGCCAGCCTCGCGTCCCGGATCGCCCGGCTCAGCAGCACCTCCTGCTCGACCGGGTGCCGCCGGGGATCCCAACCGTGCCGGTGCCCGAACACGTCGCCGAACTGCGCCATGGTCAGGTCGCCCCGCCAGTGCGCCGCCGCCGCCGCGCGATGCAGGTAGCGCTCCCGGGAGGCGTACTCGGCGGGGGTGCGGGGGGTATGCGGGGTGGGCAGCGCCCCGGCCCCCGCGAAGCGACGCGCCGCCGCGTCCGCCTCGTCGTAACCGCCCCAGGCCCGCTCCATCTCCTCCTGAGCGGTCAGCCAGGAAGCCCGTCGCCGCCGGGCGTTCTGCCCCGCGCCGGCCGCGGCGACGGCCACTTCCTCGGCGTACCGGCGCAGGTCGACGGCCTCGGCCTCAGCCAACTCCCGGGCGGTGGGCGCCGCCGGGGCCGGGTCGTCCGTTGGCCGGTCCCGCTCGGGGCGGGCGGCCAGCACGACGAGTACGCCCAGTGCCAGCAGGAACAGGGCTGACCAGATGGCGGCGGCCTGCGGCACCTCGGTCACGAACTGGTAGAAGACGACGGTCTCCATGGTCGGCACCTCGGGGAGAGAACAATGCGGTGGGAGCCCCACCGGCCACCGGGCCACGGTGGGCCACGGATCGGCGAGGTGCGGGACGGGTGGATCGACAGGGCGCGGCGACGGGACGCTCGTCCCGGTGGATCAGCGCCCGGGTGGAGCCCGGGGCGCCCAGCTCCTCGGACCGTCCACGAGGGGCAGCCGTTCAGACCTGGCCGCGCACACCAGCGGCACTCCGGCCACCACGGCCGGGTGCGAGTCGACTGAGCAGACCGGGAAGGCCTTCTCGGCGGCTCCCTCAGCGACCGCAGGGGCCGCGTGCACGGTCGGCGTCGGCGCGGCGGTCGGCGTTGCCGCGGCGGTCGGCGTTGGCGCGGCGGCCGAGGCCGGGCCTGCGCCAAGCGCCAGGGCCGCGACGACGGCGAGGCTGGTCAGCACCCGTGTCGCCCAGCGCGCCACCCACCACAGGGGACAGGTGAACGCGACCGGAAGCACGCCCCCACGCTACCGTCACGCCGGGCCGGGCGCATCGACCACGGGCGTGTCGGCGTACGCCGCGCCGACCGCGCCGACCGCGCTGACCAGTGCGGACGCCTCAGCGCAAGTCGACGTACGTCGATCGACTGCTGGCCTGCTCGACGTCGCCGACGGCAGCTTCGCCGGCCTGGGCCTGGGTCCCGACGGCATCGGCGGTGCGGTCTTCGCGGCCGTTGACTTCAATACTGGCGGTGCGTTGCTGAGGGACGGCCACCTGGCGGGCCGGGCGGCGTGGAGCGAGCCGGCGCATCATCGGGGTCTCGACGAAGCGGTGCAGCAGCCCGGCGAGGACCAGGTTCACCAGTAGGAAGCCGAGCACCGCGACGGGGCCACGCCAGCCCTGGAAGCCCGTCCCCCAGTCACCGCTCCAGCGCAGCACGCTCGTCATCACCAGCACGTGCACCAGGTAGAAGGCGAAGGAGACCTCGCCGAGCCAGACCACCGGTCGGGACCGCCATGGGGAACGCTTACCTCGGACGTCCGCGTCCGCGGCGGCAGTGATCACCAGCAGATACGCCACCGCGAGCAGCGTGGTCCACAGCTCGGCGCGAATCCATTCTGCCGCTGCCACCCAGGTGGCCAGGAAGATCACGCTGGCTGCGGTCAGCCCCGGGCCCCGCCAGAGGCCACGGCGCATCAGCTCGGCCGCCACCGCGCCCATCCAGAACTCCAGCGACCGTACGGGCGGGAAGATCTGCGTGAACCACCAGCGGCTCGCCTCCGGCACCAGGTGCTGGGCCGGCCAGAGCGCGAGGATCAGCAGAGGTAGCGCGACGATCAGCACCCAGAGCAGCTTCGGCCGGGCCCGGCGCAGCAGCGGCAGCGCCAACGGCAGACAGAGGTAGAAGAAGAACTCGCAGGAGAGCGACCAGCTCACGGTGTTGATGCTGTAGAACCAGCCCGGTCGGGGATCCCAGGCCTGCAACAACAGCAGGTTCTCCAGCGCGACCGCCGGCAGGACCGGGTCGGCGAACCACCAGGCGACCAGCAGCGCCGCCCCCCACAGCACCAGGTGATTCGGATAGATCTTGGCGACCCGTCGCCGCCAGAAGGTGCGCCGGGAGTCGCCTACGCGGGCCGACCAGACCAGCACGAAACCGCTCAGGATGAAGAAGAACTGCACCCCGGACAGGCCGAGGGTGAACAGCGCGTCGACCACGGCCTTGTAGTCCGGCTCGGCGATGATCCGCATGGTGCCCGCGTGGAATCCGAAGACCAGCAACGCGGCGATCCAGCGCAGCCCGGTCAGCGAGGGCAGCCGGGCCGGCGCGGGGGTGGGCCGGGCAGCCGTCGCCGCGGCGGCGCTCGTCATGCTGGGATCCCGACGCTCGGCAAGGTCACCAGCACGTGCGTGTCCTCCTCGGTACGACGTCGGACGGCGCGACGGCGACGCCCGCGACGGCCCAGAAGGGGCCGTACCCGGGGCACCCTACCCGGGGCACTCCCGGGTGAATCGGACGCGTTCCACCCCGGCCAACGCGGAATGGGTAGGCACAGGCTGCCCTGGTGGCGGACCGGACCATCCGTGGGCGTGTGCGCCGAGGCAGCGGAGTTCCCAGGTGGACGTGCCTGCGGCGCTGACCACCAAGTCAGCTTCGGTGATCAGCTTCGGTAGCGAGGTGGTGGGCGGGACCGGCCGGATGATCTGGGATCGAGCACGATCTTGAGGGATCCGCATGGCACAGGAATAGCACGGGTGTACGAAAGGACTGCTAGGGTGGCCGCATGATGCAGGCCGCCTACCAGCCGTCGATGCTCGACCTCGCCGACGCCGAGCCGGCCCTGGGGGCACTGCCCGGTCAGATCCGACGACACCAGCTCAGCCCGGGCGCCTGGGTCGACCACCTCCCGGGCTGGGTGCGCGGCTCCGACGCCGTCCTCGACACCCTGCTCACCGAGGTCCCCTGGCGAGCCGAGCGGCGCACCATGTACGACACCGAGGTCGACGTGCCCCGCCTGCTCTGCTGGTATGGCGGCGACCGGCAACTCCCCCACCCCGTGCTCACCACGGCACGGGCGGAGCTGACCCGGCACTACGCGCCCGAGCTGGGCGAGCCCTTCGTCACCGCAGGCATGTGCCTCTACCGTTCCGGACGGGACAGCGTCGCCTGGCACGGCGACACCATCGGCCGGTCAGCACACACCGACACCATCGTCGCGATCGTCTCCTTCGGAGCACCCCGCCCTCTGCTGCTGCGCCCACGTGGCGGCGGCAGCAGCAGCCTGCGCTTCCCGGTGGGCCACGGCGACCTGATCGTGATGGGCGGCTCCTGCCAACGCACCTGGGAACATGCCATCCCGAAGACCACCCGCCCCGTCGGCCCCCGGGTCAGCGTGCAGTTCCGCCCCGTCAACGTCGCCTGACCTCGTCGGCGCCGCCCCGGCCTGCCCTACAGCAGGCCGGCGAGTCTGTAGAGGACCAGCGACCCGGCGACGGCGACGTTCAGGCTCTGGCCGTGACCGACCATGGGAATCTCCACGGCCGCGTCCAGGTGCTCGAGTGCCTCGGGCGGGATGCCGGTCGACTCGTGCCCGAGCAGCACCACGGTGCGCCCCCGAGCGGCGGGCAGGTCACCGAGTCGGACGGCCTCGTCGGCCAACTCCACCCCGAGAATCCGGGAGCCGGCGGCCCGCTCGGCGGCCAGCCACCGCAGCGGGCTGCCGACCCGGTGGACACAGCCCGGCCGGCGCAGGGTGTTGCCCCGGGCCAGAGCCTCGTCCACCCACCGGAACGGCGGCACGGCCAGGCAGGCACCGACCGCGTCACAGGTGCGCAGCAGGGTGCCCAGGTTCGCGCCGTGCAGCGGCCAGAGCGGGGCGGCGATCAGATGACCCCAGCAGCGATGCTGGCGGGGTCGGCGGGCGGCACGCAGCTCACGCCTTGGCCGGACCCGGATGGCGGCGCTCACGCCGCGCCGGCGACTCCGCCGGACAGAAGAAAGATCATGTGAGAGGTGCTTGGCGGCGCACCCAGGCCATCACCGACAACAAGAACCCTCACCATACCCCGCGCACGGACCGCGTTCAGACGCCAAGATCCGCGCAACTTCAGGGAAAGAGCTGCCTGCGGCATGTCGGAGGCAGCAACTCCCCCGAAGTTGCGCGGATCTTGAGGTCGGGACACCCCGCACGCCCCGGGGGGCGGCGGGTTTGGGGGGTCAGTCGCGTTCGATGAGGTGGCCTACCACCGTTGGGCCGAGCATCACCGCGAAGCCACTGCCGTCGCGGCGGGGGTCCGCCGCCGGCAGCTCCACCGGATCGCCGGTGCCGGTCGCGCCGACCGGGCGCGGGCCCACCCAGGCAACCGCCACGTCCGTCTCACCCTTGAGGAAGCGGTGCGCGCGCACGCCGCCGGTCGCCCGGCCCTTCGCGGGGTACGACTTGAACGGCGTCACCTTGACCGTCGCCCCGGTGGAGGTGACCACCATCGGCTCGCCGTGCCCCGGGTCGTCGGTGCGGACCGCGCCGAAGAACGTCACCCGCGCACCGGCCGGCAGGTTGATGCCGGCCATCCCGCCGCCCTTGAGGCCCTGCGGACGAACCAGCCCGGCGGGGAAGCGCAACAGCGACGCCTCCGACGTGACGAACGTGAGCGATTCGGTGCCATCGGTCAGCCAGGTCGCCCCGACCACCTCGTCACCGTCGCGCAGACCGATCACCTCGAACTCGTCGGAGCGCACCGGCCACTCCGGAGCGCAGATCTTCACCACGCCCTGCCGGGTGCCCAGCGCCAGCCCCGGCGAGCCTTCCGCCTGCCCACCCAGGGGGGCCAGGCCGACGACGGTCTCCCCCGCCTCCAACGGCACCAGCTCGGCCGCGGACATCCCGCCTCGCAGCGACACCGTGCCGGCCTGCTCCGGCAACACCGGCAGCGGCAGGACGTCGACCTTGAAGGCCCGGCCAGCACTGGTCAACAGCAGCACCCGACCCCGGGCGGTGGAGTGCGCGATGGCGCGTACGGTGTCGTGCTTGACCCGGCCGTTGCGTCGGCGCCCCTCGGAGCTCTCCTCCGACTCAGCCGCGGTCCGGGCGACCAGCCCGGTCGCGGAGAGGATCACCTGGCACGGGTCGTCGGCGACCTCCAGCGGGCCGGCCGGCACGGACGCGGCCAGCACCTCCTTGAGGTCACCGTCGACAAGCGTCGTACGCCGTTCGGTGCCGAACTGCTTGACCACGGCGGCCAGCTCGTCGGAGACCAACTTCTTGAGCACCCGCTCGTCGTCGAGGATCTTGCTCAGCTCGGCGATCTCGGCGCGCAGCCGCTCCTGCTCGGCCTCCAGCTCGATCCGGTCGAACTTCGTCAACCGGCGCAGCGGAGTGTCCAGAATGTAGGTGGCCTGGATGTCGGACAGGCCGAACCGGCTCATCAGCCCGTCCTTCGCGGCCTGCGCGTCGTCACTGCCCCGGATCAGCCGGACCACCTCGTCGATGTCCAGCAGGGCGATCAGCAGACCGTCGACCAGGTGCAGCCGCTCCTGCCGCTTGCGCCGACGGTACGAGGTGCGCCGGGTGACCACCTCGTAGCG
The DNA here is from genome assembly GCF_018070245.1 of Micromonospora sp. M61. Classification (NCBI taxonomy): domain Bacteria; kingdom Bacillati; phylum Actinomycetota; class Actinomycetes; order Micromonosporales; family Micromonosporaceae; genus Micromonospora; species Micromonospora sp. M61. The sequence continues at coordinate 9,087 of NZ_JAGPYA010000016.1, forward strand.
GTGGGCCAGGAAGACCTCCAGCAGCGCCTTCAACCCCAGCGTGCGCGGCTGACCGCCGTCCAGGACCAGGTTGTTGACGCCGAACGACTGCTCCAGCGGGGTCAACCGGTAGAGGTCGGCGAGCAGCGCCTGCGGGTTGACGCCCACCTTGCACTCGACGACGAGGCGGGTGCCGCTCTCCCGGTCGGTGAGGTCCTTGACGTCGGCGATGCCGGTCAGACGCTTGGTCTTGGTGACCTCGTTGGTGATGGCCGCGATGACCTTCTCCGCGCCGACGCCGTAGGGCAGCTCGACCACGGTGATCGCCTGGCGACCACGGCTGCCCTCGATCGGGCCGATCTCCACCTTGCCGCGCATCCGCACCACGCCGCGCCCGGTCTCGTACGCCCGGCGCACCTCGTCCAGGCCGAGCAGCACGCCGCCGGTGGGCAGGTCGGGGCCGGGGACGAACTCCATGAGTTTGTCCAGAGTGGCGTCCGGGTGGTTGATCAGCCAGCGGGCCGCCTGGACGACCTCGCCCAGGTTGTGCGGGATCATGTTGGTGGCCATCCCGACCGCGATCCCGGACGCGCCGTTGACCAGCAGGTTGGGGAATGCGGCCGGCAGCACTGTCGGCTGGGTCAGTGACCCGTCGTAGTTGGGCTCGACGTCGACGGTGTCCTCGCCCAGCTCACCGACGAGCAGCATGGCCTCACGGGACATTCGTGCTTCGGTGTAACGCGAGGCAGCCGGGCCATCGTCTGGAGATCCAAAATTTCCATGCCCGTCGATGAGGGGCACGTTGAGCGAGAAGTCCTGCGCGAGGCGAACCATGGCGTCGTAGATCGCCGTGTCGCCGTGCGGATGGTACTTACCCATGCAGTTGTGGACGACGTAGCCCTCGGCAACGAAGGCGTGCTCGTCGCTGCCGACCTGAATGTCGTAGGTGACGTCGGGCGACACCGGCTCCACCGAGGTGACCCGTAGGAAGGATCCACCGACCAACGCGTCCAGCCGAGAAGCGAGCGGTGAACCGAGGCGGTGGAGTTTGCGGATCCAGCCGTCTCGTACCGCACGCTCCAATTGGAAAGATCGTTCAGCGAGCGGGACGCCATTGCGGTCCTTGCCATATCGCACCTTCGGTCCGCCGCTAGCCGACAGGGAGTCGCGGAACGCTTGGCCATCCCGGTCCCGAAACCACCCGCCGCCCTGGTGCGCGGCCGTGAACGCGGCCATGACCGGGGCGTACGGCAGCCGGTCATTGCCCTGCTTGCCGCCGTACTGGTAGTCGATCTCGGCGACCCGTTGCAAGTCGTCGTGCTTGTAACCGATCCGCACCCACGGCAGCAGAAGACGGGCGAGATCCGAGGCGTCCCGGCCGCTGACCGACAGGCCATGAAGAGGGTGCTCCTGTGAGCCACGACCGCTGGTCCAATGGTGCCCATGTAGCCCCAGGTCGGCAAGCATGGCGTAAATCTGCCGCACCAGCACCTCGCTGGTACTGACGAAGACAACCTCCCGAAAACGCTTACGAATGTAGCCGTCTCCATCGAAGAAGCCGGCGAGAAATGGCACCCAGGCCGACCGGTCGCGAATGATGTCGGCGGGCACACGCTTGTCGCGGCTGAGCGGCCGCGTGGCCTCTAGCAGTCCTTCGTGTCGGCTGAAGGTAAGAATGTGCTGGTCGCGGTGCAGCGGATTCTCGGCCTCACGCTTTCCTCGGGAAACGTTCAGCCCACTGGCGATGGCCCAACCATGGGCGACATCGAGCGGCTCAATGTCACACATGTGGATCCGGACCCGACCGTCCGCCGCGCAAGATCGGTGCACTGGGAAGCCCTCGGCTACCAGCAGCCCGCGCACATAGTCGTAGATGTCGCCGGTCGGTGTTGACACCACATTTCGGCGGCTGCCGTACGCCAACGCCAGTCGCCCCGGGAGGTCCCGAGCCTCCACCCAATGAACCGAAAGGTCATCGGCGACCACGCGGAAGCGTTGGCCCGGCGTGACGAGCATCGTGTGCCCGTTGCTCCAGGTCACGCGCACGAGGTCGGACACTGGATTCTGATAGACAGCGGTCACCGGCACTGGTGCGCCAGCACCATCCAGAACGAGGTCACCGACCTCGATCTCCTCGATGGTCCGAAGGCCAGCGGGCGTCGAGACGAGTGTGCCGGCGACGAAGCAGTCACCCACAATTCGGGCGGACTTCACATGCCCGCGATCCGGGCGGTAGCCCTGCTCGTACATCGACCAGAGGATGCGCCGGTGCACGGGCTTGAGGCCGTCGCGCGCGTCGGGCAGCGCGCGGGAGTGGATGACCGAGAACGCGTACTCCAGGTAGGAGTCGGACACCTCGGTGACCAGCGGGTTGTCGAAGACCCGCGCGCCGGCCTGGTCGAACGAGGAGAGGTCGACCTTGTTTTCCTTACGGCGTGCCATGACTCAGCTCTCCATCGGAACGAAAAAAGCGCTCATGCCGTCGCTTCGCAACGGCATGAGACACCATCGCGCTGTATCGAAATTCGCTCGCTGTCGCTCGCTCATGCGTCGATCGCATCCCGGTCGACGCGGTCGGCGGAGTCGATCAGCCAGTTGCGGCGCGGCTCGACCTTCTCGCCCATCAGCAGTTCGAGGATGCGTTCGGCGGCGTCGACGTCGTCGAGGGTGATCCGGCGTACGGCGCGGGTGGCCGGGTTCATCGTGGTGTCCCACAACTCGTCGGCGTCCATCTCACCGAGACCCTTGAAGCGCGGGATGGGCGTGACGATCTGCTTGCCGGCCTTTTCCAGCTTGCGGACCGTCGTCTCCATCTCGGCCTGGGTGTAGGTGTAGACCGTCTGCGGGCTGCGCCCCTTGGTGGTGATCTTGTGCAGGGGCGGCATCGCGGCGTAGAGCCGACCGGCCTCGATCAGCGGGCGCATGTACCGGGCGAAGAGGGTGATCAGCAGCGTACGGATGTGCGCGCCGTCCACGTCGGCGTCGGCCATGATCAGCACCCGGCCGTAGCGCAGTGCGGAGAGGTCGAACGTGCGCCCCGAGCCCGCGCCGAGGACCTGGACGATCGCCGCGCACTCGGCATTGTCCAGAACCTGCTGGAGGTTGGCCTTCTGCACGTTGAGGATCTTGCCGCGGATCGGCAGCAGCGCCTGGTATTCCGAGGATCGGGCCATGCGACTCGTCCCGAGTGCGCTGTCGCCCTCCACGATGAACAGCTCACTGCGGTCGATGCCGGTGGCCCGGCAGTCGACCAGCTTCGGCGGCATGGACGCGCCCTCCAGGGCGGTCTTGCGCCGGGCGGCGTCCTTCTGCTGCTTCTGGGTGAGCCGCACCCGGGCCGCGTCGACGATCTTCTGGAGGACCGTGCGGGCCTCGGCCTTGGTGCGCCGGTCCTCCAGCCAGGCCTTGACGTGCGCGTCGACCTGCGTCTGGATGACCTTGGTGATGCCGGTGGTGGAGAGCTCGTCCTTGGTCTGCGAGGTGAACTGCGGCTCGGGGATCCGCACGTGCACCACCGCTGTCATCCCCTCCAGGACGTCGTCGAGGGTGGGCGGCTCCTCCTTGGCCTTGAGCAGGCCGCGGGTGTTGCGGATCGCGTCGGCGAGGCTGCGGACGAGGGCCCGCTCGAAGCCCTTGCGGTGGGTACCGCCGTGGGCGTTGCGGATGGTGTTGGTGAAGCACTCGACGGTGCGCTCGTAGCCGGTGCCCCACCGGAACGCCACCTCGACCTCGGCGCGCCGCTGCACGTTGGACTGCATGACGCCGTTGGCGTCGGCGGCGTTCTCCCGGTAGGTCCCCTCGCCGTTGACCAGCAGGGTGCCGGAGACCGGCCGGTCGCCGGCCGGGGCGAGGAACTCCACCATGTCGCTGAGCCCGTTGGGGTAGTGGAACCGCTCCTCGGTGGGTGCCTCGCCGGTCAGGTTGCGCAGCAGGTAGGTCACGCCGGGGACCAGGAAGGCGGTGTTGCGCAGCTTGGTGCGGACCGCCTCGACGTCGAGCGCGGCGCCGGTCTCGAAGTAGCGGGCGTCGTGCCACCAGCGGATCGACGTGCCGGTGCGCTGGCCGCGCTTGACCGCGCCGACGACCTGGAGCCCGGGGCCGGCGGTGAAGGGCGCGTCCGGCCCGTCGCCGTCGAAGATGCCCGGGACGCCGTGCCGGAAGGACATCGCGTGGATCTTTCCGGCCCGGCGGACGGTCACGTCGAACCGGCGGGACAGCGCGTTGACCGCCGAGGCGCCGACGCCGTGCAGGCCGCCGGAGGTCTTGTAGCCGGAGCCGCCGAACTTGCCGCCGGCGTGCAGCCGGGTGAGCACCAGCTCGACGCCGGAGATGCCGGATTTGGCATGCACGTCGGTGGGGATGCCCCGGCCGTCGTCGTCGACCTGCACAGAGCCGTCGGCGTGCAGGATCACCTCGACGGTGCTGGCGTGACCGGCGACACCCTCGTCGGTGGAGTTGTCGAGGATCTCGTTGACGAGGTGACCCACGCCACGGCTGTCGGTGGAACCGATGTACATGCCGGGCCGCTTGCGGACAGCGTCCAGCCCCTCAAGGTGGGTGAGGTCATCGGCCCCGTACAGGGTGTCAGGCTCTGCGGTCAACTGGTCGTACTCCCCGGTCTCGGCGGTGTGCAGCCGGTCACCGGCGACATCAGCCGGCGTGGCGCGCCGCAGCGAGCCTAGCCCGAGGCTAGGACAACTCCCGGAGGGCCCGCGCGACCCGCCGCGCGGGAGCCTCCGGACGTGAGCGAGGAAACAGCCTGCGGGTGATCACGGGACCACGCAGAGGCACCGGCGTCGGTACGCTCTCATGATCGCGGCTGGTCGAGGGCATTCGTCGGGAGGCGACCGGGATGGACGAGACGACACGTGACGCCCTGCGACGCTCCCTCGGCACCCGCGCCCGGCGGTGGCTGCTCGTGGGCACCGTGCTGGCGGGTGTGCTGTACGCGGTGGCGCTGGTGGCGGCGGCGGCTCCCGCCGACCGGACGTTCGCGGCGCTCTCGGAGACGGTCCAGAGCCTGATGTCGGTCGTGACGCCGCTCTTCGGCATCCTGCTGGTGCGCGACCTACGACGGGCGCCCGGCTCCGCCCCGGTCCTGCCCAGCGTGCTCGCTGTGGGGCTGCCGGCCGTGGTCATCGGTGTCGTCGGGGTGCTGATCTGCGCGGCGACGTTGGCGCTCTCCCCTGCCGACGTCGCCGACGAGCCGTGGCGGCACGCCGGCACGGTCGCTGTGGGCAGCGTGCTGGTGCAGGTCGTCGCCGGCCTGGTCGGCACCGGGCTGGGTCTGCTGCTGCGGTCGACGGTGGTCGCGTTCCTCGCCACGATCGTCCTGCCGCTGGGCCTGTTCGGGCTGTTGGGCGCCGTGGACGCCCTGCGTCCGGCGCAGCCGTGGCTCACCCCGCTCGGCAGTGTCCGCAACCTGCTCTCGGGGGACATGACAGTGCTGCGGTGGGCGCAGTGGTTGTGCGTACTGCTGCTCTGGGGTGTCGGTCTGAACGCCGCCGGCGCGGCCGTGCTCAAGCGCGGCGGCGACCTGAGCCGCAGGTAGCTCGGCGCGGCCACCCGGCGAAGGCCGGCGTGGTCGACGGCCACCGTCATCCGGAAGTGCTGGTCCGCCTCGGCGAGGCGCACGGCACGTCTACACGCGCATGTCTTTCATCGAACGATTCTGTTACGGGCCATTGACGCCCGTCGCACAGGGGTGATCTGATCTCGCTCTCAGAGAATCTTTCATCTTTCGATGGATGGGGGCCCCATGCCCAGGTTCCGCCGTACCGCGCTCGCCGCGGGACTAACGATCGCCATGGCCGCGCTGTCGACAGCCGTCGCGCTGCCCGCACCCGCGTCCGCCGCGCTGCCCACCGCCGCGGTGGCACTCGGGGACAGCTTCATCAGCGGCGAGGGCGCCGGGGCGTACACCCCGGTGGTCGACGTCAACGGGGTCGCCCAGGGCTTCCCCGGTTGGACAGCGGCCAACAACAACGCGTTCTTCTGCCACCGGTCGGCGAACGCCTCGCTCAACAAGGCCAACCTGCCGGGCATCCAGAACCGGTTCAACCTGGCCTGCTCCGGCGGCCAGCCACGCGACATCGCCACCGCCTCCGCCGCCCGGGAGAAGGGCCGCACGGTGGCCGCGCAGATCGACCAGCTCCGCGCTGTCGCGCAGACCCAGGACATCGACCTGGTGCTGATCGGCCTGGGCTCCAACAACAGCTCGTTCACGTTCGGCAGCGTCGCGGAGAAGTGCGCCAACCGGTTCATCGCCGACGCGTGGACCGGCTGGTGGGAGTTCTGGGCGTACCTGGGTGGCCCGGTGGAGCAGAAGCCGTGCAGCGACGCCGACCTGGCCACCGCAGCGCAGATCAGCGCCGCGACCGCGGAGACCACCGCCGCCGTACGCCAGCTGCTGACCACCCTGGACCAGGTGGACGCGGACGGACAGCACCGGGTGGTGTTCCAGGACTACACGAACCCGTTGCCGCTGGACCTGAACCCGCAGTTCCACGAGGAGGACAGCCGGGACGACACCCGGGACAAGTTCCGCGACCTGGGTGCCGAGCGGTACGCGGCCGGTTGCCCGATCCACCGGGCCAGCCTGGCCCCGGGGCACCGCTTCTCGCAGGCTCTGGGCACCATCGTGAAGTCCACCCGGGACACTCTGGCGGCCGAGTTCCCCGGCGACGACCTGGTGTACCTGAACGTGCAGCAGGCCTTCAACGGCGCCCGACTCTGTGAGCAGACGAGCAGCCCGACGGGCTCGCTCGCCACGCCGATCCGGCTCCAGGACGGCGCGACCGGCACCTTCGTCACCAGCCTCGCCGGCAAGGACAAGATCGCCATCCAGCGGATCGCCAACACCTGCGTCAGCTACTTCCAGACCTGCCAGGAGTCGTGGCACCCGAACGCGACCGGGCACCAGGTGCTCGGCCAGTGCCTGAGCGGCGCGGCCTCCACCAGCGCCCGGTCGGTGGCCTGCGTCCGCGCCGGCAACGGGACGATCTCCGTCTCCTGACCGCATCGCCGTCCCGGAGGCCCCGCCGATCGGCGGGGCCTCCGTCGTGTCCGACCACCTGCGGCTACCCGCCAGTAACGTCAGGCCGTAGGCTGGGCCGGTGAACGGGGACCCGGAGTACGCGCAGGAGTTCGTCGAGGTCGACGGTGGTCGGCTGGGTGTGCAGGTCTATCCGGAGCCGACCGGTGTGACGGATGCGCCGGTCGCCGTGATCTGGCCCGCGATGGGCGTCCGCGCCCGTTACTACCGGCCCTTCGCCGCCGAGCTGCGCGCCGCCGGGCTGGCCGTGGTCGTCGCCGACCTGCGTGGCACCGGGGCGAGCACCCCCACGCCGAGCCGGGCCGACCGGTACGGCTACCCGGAGCTGGCCGCCGACGTCGGCGCCGTGCTGGCCGCGCTCAAGCCACGACTGGACGGGCGCACCCGGTTGCTGGTCGGGCACTCGCTCGGTGGGCAGGCCGCCCTGCTGCACCTCGCCCTGCACGGCGGCGACGAGGTGGACGGGCTGGCGCTGATCGCTGTCGGCATCCCGTACTGGCGCAACTATCCGGGTCGGCGCGGCCTCGGCGTGCTGCCGTACACCCAGGGGATCGCTGCCACCACGGCGCTGCTCGGCGTGTGGCCGGGGTGGGGGTTCGGCGGCCGGCAGGCGCGCGGCGTGATCCGCGACTGGGCGTACACCGCGCGCACCGGCCGGTTCCCCCGGCTCAACGGCACGGACACCGAGGCGGCGGTACGCGCGGTGCGGACACCGGTGCTGGCCGTCAGTGTGGACGACGACCAGTTCACCCCCCACGAGACCGTGGACAACCTCTGCGAGAAGCTCGCCACGGCCCCTGTGACCCGGGAGCGCTACACAGTGGCCCAGGCCGGCGCGCCGCTGGACCACTTCACCTGGGTCCGCGCGGGCGCACCGCTGGCGCGGCGGGTCGCCGAGTTCGCCGGCGACCTGCCGCCACGCTGAGTCGTACCGGCCGGTCGCCGTGCGACGGCCCGGCCGGCCGACTCACTCGTCCCGCTCCAGCGGCACCAACTCATCGTCGCGCTCCACCTGGATCGCCGCGTGATCCTTGCGCGGCGCGACCTCCGCGGTGTTCTTGTGCGGGTCGTTGTCCGGGTGCATGAGCACAGCGTCTGTCTTGGGGGTCTTCTCCCGGCTCTCGTCCGGCTGCGACATCGCGTTCCCCTCTCGTCGGCGTCGCTCGGGATCTACCCGCCACCGCGCGGACGACTCCTGCTTGCGCGATACGGCCCAGCGGCGCCCGCAACGTCCCCTGGCTGCCCGGTACGGGGTGGATCGGCCCGCACGGGGCGGGGTTAGCCGCCCGACCGGCGGGTAAGCCGCAGCGCCCGACACGGCGGAAGGGGATCACATGTCCGAACGGCATACCGCACTGCGCTCGATGCACGATCTGGGCCTGGCGGCCTGGTTTGGCGGCTCCCTCATGGGTGCCTTCGGTGTCAACGGCGCAGCGGCGAAAATCAGCGACTCGACCCAGCGACTCCCGGTCGCCTCGGCGGGATGGTCCAGGTGGACCCCCGTCAACGCGGCGGCGATCGGCGCACACCTGGCCGGCGCGGTGGGCGAGCTGGTGACGGAGAGCCCACGGGTGGCGGCCCAGTCCGGCGTCGCCCGGACGAGCGTCATCAAGACCGCGTTGACGATCGGGGCCCTCGCGGTGACCGGTTACAGCCGGTTGATCGGCATGCGGTTGGAGAAGGCGGGTGGCCCGTCGGTGAGCGGCGCCACCGAACCGAACCACCAGACTCCGGCCAGTGTGGCCTCCTCGCAGCGGCAGATGAAGCTGCTCCAGTGGGCCATTCCGGCACTGACCGGGACCCTGGTGGTGGTCACCGCGTACATGGGCGAGCAGCAGAAGCCCGGGCAGGTGTTCCGGGGGATGCTCGGCCGGGGCGGCGGGATGAAGAGCGCCTCGAAGACCATGATCAAGATGGCGGGGATGAGCAACGGCAAGCGGCCGATGGCGATGGCCGGACGCTGAACGTCGGGCCGGCCGGCGTCCCGCCGCCACCTCGACGGCGGGGCGCTGGCTGGCCCTACGCAGGCTCATCGACGCGCCGCGCAGGCCAGGTGGCGACGACGGTGGGCGGAGACGGCACACCGTCCGCCGGTAGCGGCGGACCGACGAGCGGGGTGGCCATGGCGGCGTACGAGGCACGCAGCGGCGACAACGACCGGCAGGAGCCGGAGGCGTCGCAGCCGTGGGGCACCAGCGACGGCTTCGACGCCGACGCGCCCTGGGGCACGGATGAGGATTCACCGATGGACGAGGGCAGCGAGGAGACCGCGGTGCCCGAGGGGCGGCGCGGAGAGCGACGCGCGGGTGCCCCGGCGGGGCCGTCCGATCCGGCGGGACGGCACGGCTTCGGTTCGGTGGAGCCGACCCGTACGACGATGGCCGGTCCGGGTGCCCCACCCGATCCGGCGCCCAGCGGCCGGACCTTCCCCGACGACGCGGACATCGGCGAGTCGACGCAGGACGCGTTCCGCGCCCGGGGCCGGCGCTCCTGACCCGAACGCCGGCCCTCCCGATCGTCAACCGGTGGGCGACGCCGCCCGGGCCGGGACAGCCTGATCCGCGATCATCGTCCCGGCGAGCAGTTGCGCCAGCCGGTTGGCGTCGCGTTGGGACTGCCCGGCGCAGCAGTTGTTGAACAGCACGTGCAGGTCGTCGGCCTCGGTGGCCAGCTCGGCCAGCAGACCGGCCCAGTGCCGAAGCTCGTCCTCGGCGTACGCGTACCGGAACTTCTCCTGCTTGTCGCCGTCCCGCCAGGCCGCACTGTGGCCGTGGAACCGGACGATCGCCGGCTCCGCCGTCGTGGTGAGGATCGGTGGCACCGACGACGGATGCCCCTGCGGCATGTCGACGCAGACCAGGGACAGGTCGTGCGCGCGCAGCAGGTCCAGTGTGTCCGCCCCGGCCGGACCGTCGAACCAGGACCGGTGGCGCAACTCCACGCCGACCCGCCACGGCCGGCAGCGCTGCGCCAGCTCGACGATCCGGCGTTCGGCCGCGACGCCGCGGGCCAGCCACGGTGGGAACTGCAACAGCACCGCACCCAGCTTGCCGGCCGCCGCGATCGGGTCGAGGGCCGCGCGAAACCGGGTCCACAACTCGTCGTACGCCTCCGGCGGCAGGTCCCGGCGACGGATCCGGCTCGGGCCGCCCGCCGGGCGCAGGTCCCGGGGCAGCGCGGCGACCGGCGTCGGGTGGCCGGTGAAGAGGCTGAACGCCTTGACGTCGAAGGTGAAGTCGTCCGGGGTGGCGTCGACCCACCCCTGCGTGGTTTCGGGCACCGGGACGGCGTAGTAGGACGTGTCCACCTCGACCAACGGGAACCGGCCGGCGTAGAAGCCCAGTCGACGGGCCGGTGTGTTGGCCGAGCGCGGGTACCACCCCGAGCGCAGCAGCGACTGGTCCGCCCAGGACGACGTGCCCACCTTGATTACACCCATGTCATTCAGTGGACGGCCGCTGGCGCGGATCGGCAACCGCTGGCGGGTCGCGCGTCGCCCCGGTGTCGCGCCCGGAAAGTGTCGGTGCCTCGTCCTACGGTGACACCGGATGAGATTTCGGGTGTCGAGCGCACAACGACGAAGGGTGGCGGCATGACCAGCACGGAGCAGCTCACCGGTGAGCGGGCCGACCTGTTGCAGAGTCTGCGCAGGCATCGCGGTTTCCTCCTGCAGACCGTCGACGGGCTCACCGACGAGCAGGCGGCCACCTGTCCCACGGTCAGCGCGCTCAGCCTCGGTGGCCTCGTCAAGCACGTTGCCGGCATCGAGCACCGCTGGATGCTCTTCGCCGTGGGCGGCGCGGAGGCGATGGAGCGCGAGGCCGTCGACTGGGTCGGTCAGTTCCGGATGGAGCCGGGCGAGACCCTGGCCGGGCTCGTCGAGCGATTCCAGGAGGTGGCTGCCCAGACCGACGAGCTGGTCGCCACCCTCGACCTGGACGCGGCACACCCGCTGCCGCAGGCGCCGTGGTTCGAGCCGGGCGCGAGTTGGACGGTTCGTCGGGTGCTGCTGCACCTGATCGCCGAGACGTCCCAGCATGCGGGGCACGCCGACATCCTGCGGGAGTCGATCGACGGCGCCAGGACCATGGGCTGACCGAGCCGCTCACCGAAGGCCGCGCGGGTCTCAGCGCTCCCGCGGACGGGCCCTGTGCGCGGTGCTCCGGTCCCTCGCGTAGGCGTCGGAGTGACCCCAACGACCGGGGATGTCCAACAGGTCCAACCGACCGAAGCCGGCCGGCACCGACGGGTTCACCAGCAGGTTGTCGCCGGTGGGTCGCAGCCCCAGCATGGTGCTCAGCAGCATCAGCAGCGCACCCGACGACCACGCCTGCGGGCGCCCGGCCGCCGGCAACTGGACGGGATACTTCGTCAGCCGGCGCTCGTGGCCGGCGATCATCTCCGGCACCGCCCCACCGAGGGTCTGCGCCATGTCGAAGATGGCGGCCGCGATGGTGCCTGCCTGGGTGTCGAAGCCGTAGCGGCGCAGCCCGGCGGCGATCAGGGCGTTGTCCGCCGGCCACACGGCGCCCAGGTGGGAGCCCATCGGGTTGTACGACCGCTGCCCGGTGGCGAAGGTGCGCACCCCCCAACCGCCGAACAACCGCGACCCGACCAGGTGCTCGGCGACCGCCTCGGCGCGGTCGTCCGGGACGATCCCGCTCCACAGCAGATGCCCGATGTTGGATGACAGCGCGTCGGCCGGCTCACCGTACGGGTCGAGGGCCAACGCGTAATACTCCTGGTGCGGCAGCCAGAAGTCCCGGTTGAAGCGCTCCTTCAGCGCCGCGGCTTCCCGCTCCAGACGGTCGGCGTACGCGGGGTCACCCCAGAACTCCCGGGCCAGCCGGGCGCCACGCATCTTCGCGTCGTAGACGTAGCCCTGCACCTCGCAGGTGGCGCGGGGAAAGGCGGGTTGCCGGCCGTTCGCGTCGGTGATCGACTCCGGGGAGTCCTTCCAGACCTGGTTGATCGCACCGTACCGCTCGTTGCGACGCTGGTAGCGCACGTAGCCGTCCCCGGTCAGGTCGCCGTACTCGTCGATCCAGTCCAACGCCATCCGGGCCGGGTGGCGCAGCTCGCGGACCAGGTCCGCGTCACCGGACCAGCGCTCGTACTCGTCGAGCAGGACGACGAAGAGCGGGGTGGTGTCCGCCGAGCCGTAGTACAGCGCGTTCACCCGGTCGCCGAACGCTCCGGACTCGCCGTAGCGCAGATGGGCCAGGATCTTGCCCGGCTCCTCGTCGATGTCGTCGTCGAGCTGACCGCCCTGCATGAGCGCCAGCATCCGCAGCGTCGCGGGGGCCAGTTCGGGGGTGAACGCCAACGTCTGGAGGCTGGTGATGATGCTGTGCCGTCCGCACAACCACATCGTCCACGGCAGACCCGCGACGGGCACCCGATCGTCGTACGACAACGGCCTGTACCGCAGCGCCGCCAGGTCGGCCAGGCTGCCCCGGTACATCTCCTCCAGCCCGCGGCGCTCGGCCACCAGCTGCGGCGCCCGGTCCATCCAGTCCGCCAGGTCCTCGCGCATCCCGGTCCGCACGGCCCACTGGTGCGACTTGAGGTGGGCGCGCATGTCCTGGCCGTCCTCGCCGCCCATGGTCATGGCGACGTGCAGGTCCGTCTCCCACTGCCCCTCGGCGTCGATCCGGATCCGGAACGTCATTCCCCCCTCGTCCACCTCGACGGGAAGGGTGCTTCGCACTGTGGTCTGGCGGACGAACCGGTCCCGCTGATAGCGCAGCACGAGCCGGTTGTTCGCCGAGTCCGCGGTGGCCTCGATGGTCCGCTGCCGGAGCCCGAGCTCGGCGATGTCGGAGAAGTCGCTGCCCATCTCCATCCGTACGGTGAACTCGGCGGGCTGCGCCGAGTGGTTCAGCACGGTGATCTTCTCGTGGAAACAGTCGTGGATCGACCGGTGTCGGATGATCGAGACGTCGGCGTCGACGTAGTGACTCGCCGCGCCGGGCACCAGGAAGAACCGGGTCTCGAAGTACGTCATGTCGTCGCGGGAGAGCGCGTTGATCCGCTCGCCGTCGATCCTGAGCACCCAGTGGGACAGGAAGCGGGTGTCGAACGCGAAGAGACCGACCGGCTGCTGCGGGTCGACCTCCATGTCGCCCTGAGCGTCGCTGTTGGCGAACACGCTGCCGGCGATCACGTGGAGCAGTTCCTGCCTCACCGCCCGGCCTCCCGGGTGGCCACCGCGTCCCGCTCCGGTGCCCGGCGCGCCAACGCGGCCCGGCCGAGTTCCCGCGGATGGCGGGCGCCGGTCGGCCCCGGGAAGATCCGCCGCAGCAGCATCAACAGTTGGATGTTGCCCTGCACGGTCAGCTCGTTGCGCAGCAGAGCCGCGCCCGGATGCAGCTCACCGTTGACCATCTGGTCGACGACCGACCGGTCCGCCCGGACCACCAGTTCGGCGTCGTCGGCCGAGCGGGCCACGTTGACGTGCTGGTCGGAGATGGTCAGATACCAGTGGTCGGTGCAGCCGTCGGCGCGTACGTCCAGCCGCAGTGTGCCCGCTGTCGTTTCCGGCAGGTCGGGGCGCCGGCCGGAATCCAGCTGTCGCAGGTACTGCTCCGCCGTCGTACGCATCAGGTTCCCCTCCCCACGGTTCTCCGCAGGATCACCGGCGCCGGGGTGACGCCGGTTCACCCGCATGGGATGAGGGCCACCGAGCTTGCGCCCGCCGCGGCCCGTTTGCGCGGCGGCAGAGCGGGCAGCCACCGGTCCAGCCGAGAGTCAGGACGGACGGGAGCATCGGATGCGCGCGCTGCGGTTGCAGGAGTGGAAGTCGGAACCGGAGTTGGTCGAGGTCCCCGATCCGACGCCCGGGCCGGGTCAGGTGGTGGTCCGGATCGGCGGCGCCGGCGCCTGCCATTCCGACCTGCACCTGATGGACGACTTCGAGCCGGGCGCCATGCCCTGGAACCCACCGTTCACCCTCGGCCACGAGAACGCTGGCTGGGTGCACGCCCTCGGTGACGGCGTGACCGGGCTGTCCGTCGGGCAACCGGTAGCCGTCTTCGGCCCGTGGGGCTGTGGCACCTGCGCCCGCTGCCGGGTCGGCGTCGACCCGTACTGCGAGAACCCTGCCGGTGCACCGGTGCCGAGCGGGGGTGGCGGGCTCGGACTGGACGGCGGCATGGCCGAGTTCGAGCTGGTCCCGGACGCCCGGCACGTCGTACCCCTTCCCGAAGGGCTGGATCCGGTGGACGCCGCGCCGCTGACCGACGCGGGCCTCACCCCATACCACGCCGTCCGGCGCTCCTGGGCGAAGCTGCCGCCGGGCAGCACGGCAGTGGTCATCGGGGTTGGCGGGCTGGGGCATGTGGGCGTGCAGATCCTCAAGGCCACCACAGCCGCGCGGGTCATCGCGGTGGACACCCGCGCCGAGGCGCTGCGGCTGGCCGAGGAGTGCGGCGCCGACCGCACCGTGATGTCGGGTCCGACCGCCGCCGAGGAGATCCGCGAGGCAACCGGCGGTCGGGGTGCCGACGTGGTGCTGGACTTCGTCGGTGCGGACGCCACCATGGCGCTCGGTGTGGCGGCGGCCCGCACCGTCGGTGACCTGACCATCGTGGGCATCGGAGGGGGCACCGTGGCGGTGTCGTTCTTCTCCGTGCCGTACGAGGTGAGCATCGCTACCACCTACTGGGGCAGTCGCCCGGAGCTGGTCGAGGTGCTCGATCTGGGTGCCCGTGGCCTGATCCGGCCGAGGACCACCACCTTCGCCCTGGACGACGCCCTCGACGCGTACCGGCAGATGCGCGAGGGCACACTGGACGGCCGGGCGGTGATCGTGCCCTGAGCCCGGCGGACCCCGGTCAGCCGGCCTTGATCAGGCCGCGTACGTAGGCGGCCTGGCCCACGTGTTGCAGGTCGTCGTCGGCGACGCTGACCAGTCGGACGCCGAGGGTGACCGGCGGGTCCCACGCCTCGTCGACCACCCGGTCCAGGTCCGCCGGGCGCAGACCGGCCACGAACGATCCGGTACGCGACGCGACCGCCTCGTAGTAGTCGATCAGCGCCTGTGCGCTCTCCGGTCGCACTGCGGCTACCTGCGCGGGCGAGTGCCCGTAGCCGGTGTTGTCGGGGTCGGCGGTGAGGCCGAACCGGCCCGCCCAGTCGCCGCTCACCCAGATCTGCTCGGCGTCGAGCAGGTCGGCGACGTGGTGGTCCTGCACCCGGGTGAGGTGCCAGACCAGCCAACCGATCGAGTTGGTGCCCGGCCCGGGCTCGTGGCGCAGTTGCTCCGGGCTGAGCCCGTCGACCGCCGCGCGGACGAGGTCGGGCAGCCGGTCGTACGTCTCGGTCAGCAGGTCACTCACGTCCACCGGGCACGCCTCCTGGTCGGTTTCGCACCAGGTACCGCCGGAGACGGGTGCTCAAACCTCGGCCGCTACGGTGATCGAATGGTCGCGGCGTTGGAGTTGTATCTGGACCCGGACGCCAGCCGCCGCATCCGGGTGCTGTGGGACGCGCTGGAGGCCGAGGGCGTGCAGAGCATGCGTTCGCTGCTGGAGCGGCGCCACCGACCGCACGTCTCCCTCGCGGTGGCGCCCCGCTTCGACCCGGAGCAGGTCGCCGAGGCGCTGCGCGGGACGGTGGTCGCGGCCCCGCTGCGCCTCGATTTCCAACACGCCGGCCAGTTCGTCGGTCGGGTGCTCTGGCTCGGCCCGGCGCCCACCCCGGAGCTGCTGGCCCACCAACGCCTGGTGTCCGACCGGCTCGCCGCCGCCGGCATCCCGCTGGCCGAGCACTACCAGCCGGGTCGCTGGGTGCCGCACTGCACGCTCTCCATGCGGGTGCCGAACGCGCTGATGGCCGCCGCGGTGCGGCGCTGTCTGGAGGTGTTGCCACTGGCCGCGACCGTGGTCGGCGCGGCGCTCACCGACCACGCGCGCGGCATCGCCCACCCACTGCCCTGAGCACTGTTCAGGGGTCTGCCCCCTGACGGGCGCGGGAGGCACCCACAAAATGTCCGGTTTGGCGGGCGACAGTCGGGAAACTGAAAACAAGCGGTGGTGACGCGGCCCGACGTGGGATGGTTCGACATGGATGCCGTACCGGTGGTGACCTGCCCGAGCGCGGGTGGCCCGGCCGGTGGCGCGGGCGCACCCCGTGTCGCCGAGGCGGCTTCGACGAGGAGAGGCAGTGCCTATGCAGGCTCAGCGCAGGCCACCGCGCGCGGAGCGGAGCCAGACCCGGGACGACCGGACCGGGGGCGGAATGACCGGGGCGGCCACGCCACTGACGATCTGGGCCGCCGCCGTGCTGCTCGGCCGGATCAGTGCCGGCGACGACGACGTCGAGGACGAACGGCACATCCTGCGCGGCATCGAGTGATCCCGGCCGCGCGGCTCACAGCCAGCCGCGCCGCTTGAAGATCAGGTAGAGGGTGCCGCAGACCAACAGCATCAGCAACAACGCGAACAGGTAGCCGAAGCGCCAGTTCAACTCCGGCATGTGGACGAAGTTCATCCCGTACACGGTGCCGATGAGCGTGGGAGCGAACAGGATCGCCGCCCAGGACGAGACCTTCTTCAGCTCCTCGTTCTGCGCGTAGCTGGCCGCGGTGAGGCTGCGCATCTCCTCGTTCTGCTGCTGCGAGACGAGCGTGGCGTTGACGGTGAGGATGTTCTGCAACAGGTGCCGGAACCCGTCCACCCGCTCCACGACCTGGGTCAGGTGGTCGGTCACGTCGCGCAGGTAGCGGCGTAGCTCCTCGTCCTCGCTGCCGCTGCCGGCGCCGTCGGCCAGCGCGTCGAGCACCGTGAGCAGAGGGCGGGCGGCCCGCTGGAACTGGATGACCTCGCGGCTGAGGCCGTAGATGCGCCGGCTCGCGTTCGGGTCGCCACCGAACACCTCGGTCTCGATCTCGTCGATGTCGTTCTCCAGCCCGGCCACCACCGGCGCGTACCCGTCGACGACCTGGTCGAGGATCGCGTACAGCACCGCCTCCGGGCCCCGGGCGAGCATGTGCGCCTCGGTCTCCAACCGCCGCCGCACCGCGGCCAGGTCCGGTGCCTCACCGTGCCGGACGGTGACCACGAAGCCCGGCCCGATGAACAGGTGCAGCTCGGAGAACTCGACCTCCTCGCGCAGGTCGTCGTAGCGGGCGGCGCGCAGCACCACGAACAGGGTCTCCCCGTACCGTTCCAG
Organism: Micromonospora sp. M61; assembly: GCF_018070245.1. Classification (NCBI taxonomy): domain Bacteria; kingdom Bacillati; phylum Actinomycetota; class Actinomycetes; order Micromonosporales; family Micromonosporaceae; genus Micromonospora; species Micromonospora sp. M61. Next base: position 26,293 of record NZ_JAGPYA010000016.1, read on the forward strand.
CTTGGGGCGCTGGTGGGCGTTGATCGCGTCCTCGACCGCCAGGTCGTGCAACCGGAACTCCCGGGCCAGCGAGGTGATCTGCTCGATGTCGGGCCGGTACAGACCGATCCAGGCCATCGCGCCGTCCTGCTCCTGCAGGCAGCGGTACGTCTCGGCGAGGCCGGACGGCGAGGCGAACCGGTGGCCTCGGATGTAGACCGCGCTGTCCACCAGCCCGCCGGCCGGCGCAGCGGACGAGTCCGTGGACGGCGGCACGCCGATCCTGGTCTCGTACTCGTCGAGTTGGCGACCGAAGCCACCACCCGGGCGGAAGCGACGGCCACCGACCATGCCCAGTCCCCTCCCCCGGCGACGCCCGGCACGGCGCACGCCCGCCGACCCGGGGGCGCTGCTTCCCCCCTGCCCCGGGCCCGAAACCCGCTGCGGCGGCCGCTGGGTTCCGCGCACCGGCGGACGGGCACCGTACGACGGGCGGATACTCACGGTGACCATGGGCGGGATGACGGGGGACGCTCCGGTGGAGGTCGACAGACGCGCGGGCCGGCTGCGCAGGTGGCTGCTCGGCACCGGCTCGGAGCAGCCCGTGCAGCACCCGGGGCCGCACGGGCGACCGCCGGAGCGCCGGCACCACCCGTGGTGGAAGGTGATGTGCCTGACCGGCGTCGACTACTTCTCGACGCTCGGCTACCAGCCGGGCATCGCGGCGCTGGCCGCCGGGGCGCTCTCGCCGGTGGCGACCCTGGTGCTGGTGCTGGTGACACTGCTGGGCGCGCTGCCGGTCTACCGGCGGGTGGCGGTGGAGAGCCCACACGGCGAGGGTTCCATCGCGATGCTCGTACGCCTGCTGAGCTACTGGCCGGGCAAGTTGCTGGTGCTGGTGCTGCTCGGTTTCGCGGCCACCGACTTCATCATCACCATCACCCTCTCAGCGGCCGACGCGACAGCGCACATCGACGAGAACCCGTTCTGGCCCAGCGGGCTCAAGGGACACGAGGTGCTGGTCACGCTGGTGCTCGTGTCGCTGCTGGGCGCGGTGTTCCTCAAGGGATTCACCGAGGCCATCGGGATCGCCGTCGTCCTGGTCGCGCTCTACCTGGGGCTGAACGCGGTGGTGATGGTCGACTCGCTGTGGCGGGTGGTGACGCACCCGAGCGCCGTCGAGGACTGGACGACCACGCTGAGCACCGGGCACGGCGATCCCTGGATGGTGGTCGGGCTGTCGTTGCTGGTCTTCCCGAAACTGGCGTTGGGGCTGTCCGGTTTCGAGACCGGGGTGGCCGTCATGCCGAGCGTACGAGGCGACCCGCAGGACTCCGAGGCGCGCCCGCTGGGCCGGATCCGCGGCGCGCGCCGGCTGCTCACCACCGCTGCGGTGATCATGAGCGTCTTCCTGATCACCAGCAGCGTGACGACCACCGTCCTGATCCCGCCGGAGGCCTTCCAGCCGGGTGGGCCGGCGAACGGCCGGGCGCTGGCCTACCTGGCGCACGAGCACCTCGGGGAGGTGTTCGGCACCGTCTACGACCTGTCCACCATCGGGATCCTCTGGTTCGCGGGGGCGTCGGCGATGGCCGGTCTGCTCAACCTCGTACCCCGGTATCTGCCGCGCTACGGCATGGCACCCACCTGGGCGCGTGCGGTCCGGCCGCTGGTGCTGGTCTTCACCGCGGTGGCGTTCCTGATCACGATCCTCTTCAAGGCCAGCGTGGACGCGCAGGGCGGCGCGTACGCCACCGGGGTGCTGGTGTTGATCACGTCGGCGGCGACGGCGGTGACGCTCGCGGCAAGACGGCGACGGCAGCACGGCCGCACCATCGCGTTCGGAACCATCGCGGTGATCTTCATCTACACCACACTGGCGAACGTGGTGGAACGCCCCGACGGAGTCAAGATCGCGGCCTGCTTCATCAGCGCGATCATCGTGGTCTCCGTGCTCTCCCGGTTGTCCCGGGCCTACGAGCTGCGGGTCAACCAGGTCGAGCTGGACCCGGTCGCGACCCGGATGATCGACGAGCGCATCGGGCGGCGGATCCGCCTCATCGCGCACGAACCCGACCACCGGGACGTGGCGGAGTACCGCGCCAAGCTGGCACAGACCATGGCGGACAACGACTTCCCCGACGACAGCGACGTCATCTTCGTCGAAGTGCACGTCACCGACCCCTCGGACTTCGAAACCGAGCTGCTGGTCCGCGGCAGCATGGCGGACCACCGCTTTCCGGTGCTCAGCCTGGCCAGCTCCTCGGTTCCCACCGCGCTCGCCGCCCTGCTGCTGGAGATCCGCGACCGGAGCCGGCGACGCCCACACATCTACTTCGAGTGGAGCGAGGGCAGCCCGGGCCGCAACATCCTGCGCTACCTGGCGTTCGGGCAGGGTGCGATCGCCTCGGTGACCCGGGAGATCCTGCGCCGCCAGGAGCCCGACCCGCGCCGCCGGCCGCACGTACACGCCGGCTGACCTGCGGGGCCGGGCACCCCTTCGCGCACGGTGAGCGTGGTCATAACGACTGGACGATCCACCGGTGCCTGCTGCTAGCCTCGGCCCAGGTCATGAGCGCCAGCGCGAAGCCCCGGCTCGCTGGCCGGCAACCCTCCTCCGCGGTGGGGTGCCCCGGGTGAAGACCAGGCACCGGCACGACGTCGGTGCAAGCGTGGCCTGGCACCCAGGTCAGCACAGACCCGGGAGAACCATGCGCATCCTCAGCACCACCCCACCGACCGACGTCGCGGAACTCCGCGCCGGTTGGCCCTCGCCGGCACTGACCCGGCGACGGCACGTGGACATGATGCGAATGTGCAGCGCCGCCTGTCGCGGCACCACGCACTAGCGCCGCCTGTCGCGGCATGACGCACTAGCGCAGCACTTCTCCCGAACCCTCTCCCTCACCGGTACGCCCATCGGGCGCACCGTCGGCGACGCACACCCGTGCGTGCCGAGACACGACCTCTCGGAGACACCCGTGCGACTTCTTCCTGCCCTGACCCGTGCCGCCGCCCTCGGCGCGGCCGCCATCCTGGCCGCCAGCGCGCTCACCGCCTGCGGCGACGACAGCTCGTCCGACGCCACCGCCAACCCGTACGGCCTGGCCCAGCCGGGCGTGCTGCGGGCCGGCACCCTGACCGACGCCCCGCCGAACGTCTTCCTCAAGGACGGGAAGTTCACCGGCTTCGACAACGACCTGTTGACTGCCGTGGCCGGCAAGCTCGGCCTCACCGTGGAGTTCGTCGGCACCGACTTCTCCGCGTTGCTCTCCCAGGTCAACAACCGCAAGTTCGACGTCGGCAGCTCCTCGATCACCATCACCGAGGCGCGGAAGAAGACAGTCGACTTCGGCAACGGCTACGACTTCGGCTACTTCGGTCTGGACGTCCCGGCCGGCTCCCCGATCACCGGCTTCGACCAGCTCGCCGGCAAGCGGGTCGTGGTGGTGCAGGGCACCGTCCAGGACGACTACGCCAGCGGCAAGCAGCTCGACCCGGTGCGGGTGCCGGACTACAACGGCGCGATCAACCAGCTCAAGGCCGGCACCGCCGACGCGTGGATCGCCCCGGCCGAGATCGGCGAGAAGTCGGCCGCCGACAGCAACGGCAAGATCACCGTGGCTGCCAAGCAGCTCAGCCCGGCGCCGACCGCGTACGCCGTCGCCAAGGGCAGCGACAAGCTGCGCGAGGCGCTGAACAAGGGCCTCGACGAGGTCATCGCGGACGGCACGTGGAGCCGGTTGCAGGCGCAGTACTACCCGGGCCGGCCGATCCCGGCGGACTTCACGCCGGGCAGCGGCACCGTGGCGGCACCGTCCGCGTCCGTTGCGCCGTCGGCGTCCGGGTCCGCTGCGCCGTCAGCGTCCGCGTCCGTTGCGCCGTCGGCGTCCGCGTCGACCGCGTCCTGAACCGGTGACGAGCGAGCAGGGCGGTAGGAGAGGCAACCGATGGATCCGTTGAGCACCCTGTGGGAAACCTTCTTCGACTGGGAGGCGATGGGCGAGGCTCTGCCCGAGATGCTGACCGTCGGGCTGCCCAACACGCTGATCCTGGCGGTCTCCGCCGCCCTGCTCGGCTCGGTGCTGGGCCTGCTGCTGGCCGTCGCCGGAATCTCCCGCAGCCGGTGGCTGCGCTGGCCGGCGCGGGTCTACACCGACGTGTTCCGTGGCCTGCCGGCCGCGGCCACGATCCTGCTGATCGGCGTCGGGCTGGCCCCGCTGGGCATGCAGGTCTGGGGACCGGACCCCTACCCGCTGGGGATCCTGGCGCTGTCGCTCATCGCCGCCGCGTACATCGGGGAGATCTTCCGCTCCGGCATCCAGTCGGTGGAGGCCGCCCAGTTGGAGGGTGCCCGTGCTCTCGGCTTCTCCTGGTCCGACTCGATGCGGCTGGTGATCATCCCGCAGGGCATCCGGCGGGTGCTGCCGGCCTGGGTCAACCAGCTCATCGCGCTGATCAAGGACTCCAGTCTGGTCTACTTCCTCGGGCTGGTGGCCAGCCAGCGGGAGCTGTTCCGGATCGGGCAGGACTACGCGGCCACCACCGGCAACGAGTCGGCGCTGCTGCTGGCAGGGGTGTTCTACCTGGCGCTGACCGTCCCGCTGACGCACGTCGTCAACTGGATCGACCGACGGCTGCGCAACGGTCGGCCGGCCGCCGCGCCGACAGACGAGGACGACGAAGACACCACCCCGGCGTACGCCCCGACCGAAGGAGACCGGCGATGAGCACCGACACGACCACCTCGGTCAGCCTCGACGTCCGCGACGTGCACCTCGCCTTCGGGCCGAACCGGGTGCTGCGCGGCGTCGACCTCACGGTGCCGCGCGGAGCAACAGCCTGCGTGATCGGCCCGTCCGGGTCGGGTAAGTCCACACTGCTGCGCACCATCAACCGGCTGATCGAGCCGGACCGTGGCGACGTGTTGCTGGACGGACGCAGCGTGCTGGGCGACGACCCGGACGCGCTGCGGCAGCGGGTCGGCATGGTGTTCCAGCAGTTCAACCTCTTCCCGCACATGAGCGTGCTGCGCAACGTCACCCTCGCGCTGCGCCGGCTCCGCAAGCTCGGCGAGGACGAGGCGGAGTCCGTGGCACGGGCCCAGTTGGAGCTGGTGGGGTTGGCCGGCAAGGCCAACTCCCGACCAGCTCAGCTCTCCGGCGGTCAGCAGCAGCGGGTCGCGATCGCCCGGGCGCTGGCACTTCGACCCGAGGTGATGCTCTTCGACGAGGCCACCTCCGCGCTCGACCCGGAGCTGGTCAAGGGCGTCCTCGCGGTGATGGCCGACCTGTCCGCCGCTGGCATGACCATGGTGGTGGTCACCCACGAGATGGGCTTCGCCCGGCAGGTGGCCGACACCGTGGCCTTCATGGACCGGGGCGTGGTGCTGGAGGCCGGTCCGCCCGGGCAGGTCTTCGAGCGGGCCGAGCATCCTCGGCTGCGCCGCTTCCTCGCCCAGGTGCTCTGAGCCGACCGGGAGCCGGGGCGCAGGTCCTCACTCGTTGGGCCCGCGACCCAGCAGCCGGATCTCCTCGTTGTCCAGCGCGGCCTGGAGCTCCTGAAGCACGAGATCGTCGATCTCCCGGTTGTCCCGCAGTCGGGTGACCTCCCGACGCTTGTGGGCGAGGACCCCGAGGCGCAGCCTGCGTTCCAGCCGGCGCTCCTCGGCCGTGCTCCCGCCACTCTCGTTGAGGTCCGCCAGATGCCGCTGGTACTCGGCTTCCAACCTCTGCACCGCCTCCTGCTGGGCGCCGATCTCGGCGGCGACCCGGGGAAGAGCGGCCAGGCCCACCTCCGTGGCCCGTCGGCGGGCGTTGCGGGTCTCGTCGACGCGTTCCGGGTCGCCGGTCAGCCGGGCCCAGCGCACCACCAGCGGCAGGGTGGTGCCCTGAATGAGCATGATCAGCACGATCACCAGCGCGGTGACAAAGATGATCAGGTCTCGTTCGACCACCGGTCGACCGGAGGCCGTCATCGTCGGGACGGCCAGGGCCGCGGCGAGCGACACGGCGCCCCGGAAACCGGCCCAGCCGGCAACTGTTCCCACCCGCCAGCTCGACGGCCCCTGGCTCGGGTCGAGGATCCGGCGGCGCCGCAACTTCGCGACCTGCGCGGTCAGGTAGACGAATGCCAGGCGGGTGCCGACGACGGCCAGGGTGACCATCACCACGATCAGCAGAGCCCGCTGGGCCGAGGTGCTGGTGATGCCCCGGACCGCGCGAGGAATCTGCGTGCCAAGCAGGACGAACAGACCGCCGTTGATCAGGAACGTGGACAGGTCCCAGAACGCGTACGCCAGCACCCGGGACCGGGCGCGGATCACCCGGGGGCCGGCATAGGCCAGCACCAGGCCGGCGACCACCACCGCCAGCACACCGCTGGCGTGCACCGAGTCGGCCAGCAGGAAGGCGCCGAACGGTGTCAGCACGCTGAGCGCGCCCTCGCGCAGCGGATCGTCGAGCCGTTTGCGGATCAGCACCACGGCGGCGCCCACCAGCAGACCGGCGACCACGCCACCGACGCTGGCACCGACGAACTCCTCGCCGATGCCCAGCACGCCCGGCTCCGCGCTCTGGCTGAGCAGACCCACGGCCACGGCGAAGACCACCAGTGCGGTGCCGTCGTTGATCAGGCTCTCCGCGTGCAGGGTGGTGAGAAGCTTCCGGGGCAGCCGTTTGGCGAGACCGGTGACCGCCGCCGCGTCGGTCGGGGCGAGGACCGCGCCGAGCACCCAGGCCGCGGCGGGATTCACCCCGAACGCCTGCGCGGTGAACGACACCGTGACCATGGTGAGCACCACCAGGACCACGGCCAGCAGCCCGATCACCGGCAGGTTGGCCCGGATCTCGCGCAGGCTGATGGTGAGGCTCTCCCGGTACAGGATCGCCGGCAGGAAGATCAGCAGCACCAGGTCGGGTTCCAGGGTCACCTCGGACAGCGGCGGCGTCAGGCCGAGCAGCACCCCGAACGCGATGAGCAGGACCGGCGGGGCGACCCGGTACCGACCGCCGAGGGTGGTGCCGATCAGGACGGTCGCGCCCAGCACCACGATCAGGACGAGCACCTCCACGGCGTACCCCCTTGATCGACGGCCGACGGTGGCCGCGCCGGTGGTTCCATCTGACCGCACCCGCCGCGGGGTTCCGACGCGAATCGGCAAGTCGCCGCCGGCAGCGGGCGGCGGCCAGGGCGCGGGGGGACTGCGCGGGCCCGGGCGGTCAGAGCGCCGGCGTGGCGGCGCGAGCCCGGGCGGTGACCGCGCGGGCGGCGCGGCGGTGCGCGGCCGCTTCCTCGTCGCGGCCCAGCGCGTCGGCCAGGGCGGCGAGGTGCCCGGCCACCGGGCCGACGGTGAGCACCCCACTGCCGGCGGCCAGTTCATCCGCCGCTGGGAGCAGCTCGACGTAGACCCGTTCCATCGTGACCCGGTCTCCGAGGGCGTGCGCCGCCCGGCCGACGAGGCAGAGCCGCGCCTCCCGCAGCAGATCGTGCGGCCCGTCCGGAAGAGTCCGCAGGGCCGCCTCGGCAGCGTCCCGGTCACCGTCGGCGAGCAGCAGCAAGGGCCGGACCCACGGCTCGTGCGGCCCCCAGTCCAGATCCGCCCACCCGGCACCGCCGGGCCCATCTGCCCAACCGGCACCGCCGGGCCCGTCCGCCCAGCCCGCATCGTCGGGTCCGGGGATCGGCTGGTCCGGGCTGGCGTGCGGCCGGTCACCGCCGACGGCCTCGACGAGCCGCAGGCCGAGCAGGGCGAGCGGGAGCAACCCGCGGGTCAGGCCCGGCATGCCGTCGGCGCTCAGCCGGTCGGCAGCCAACCGGTACGCGTCCGCCGCCGCGGCCGGGTCGCCGTCCAGAGCCAGGCGCAGTGCCGAATACCAGCTGGTGAAGACGCCGACCAGCGGCAGTTCGTACCGTTCGGCGAGGCGGTCGGCGGCGCGGGAGTGCGCATCGGCAGCGGGCCGGTCGGCCAGCGCGCAGTGTGCCTGGACCAGGACGAGGTGACCGAGCACCTCGAAGGTCACCAGCCGGTGCCGGGCCGCCAGGTCGACCAGTTCGGTGCCGATCCGGGCCCGTTCTGCGGCCAGGCCGACGCTGTCGAAGGAGTGCATGAATCGGGCGTTGAGCGCGAAGGCCAGCAGCCCCGGGTCACCGACGGTCCGGGCGATCGTCTCGGCCTCGTGCGCCGCACGGCGGCCCCGGTCGGTGGTGGTGCCGCGCAGCTCCAGCGCGAGGGTGCTCAGCAGCCGGCTGCGCCGCGCCGAACCGGTCGGGCCGAGAGTGGTCAGGGCGTGCTCGGCAGCGCGGACGATGTGCCCGGAGAGCAGGTCGTCGTCGTTGCGCGTCCAGATGGCGGGCACGTCGAAGCCGGCCAGCACCTCCTCGATCAGCAGCGGATCGTCGACAGACTCGGCGGCGGCGATCGCCTCGGCACGCCGTCGCCGCGCCTCGGCCAGGCGGCCCGTCACGGCCAGCGCGCGTCCCAGACCGAGCAACGCCGTCAACCGCTCGCGCTGCTCGCCCGCACCAGCGCGGTCGTACGCCTCGATCGTCTGCCCCCACAGGCGGGCGGCCTCGTGCGGGTTACCGCCCCGTTCGGCCTGCTCGGCGGCTGTGCGGGCGTACGCCGCAGCGCGACCGGCGGCGACCGGTCCGCCGGCGCGGAGCAGGTGGTGCGCGAGCGCGGCGGGCTCGACGGGCTCCCGTTGTCGCAGCACCTCCGCGACGGCTGCGTGCCAGGCGGCGCGGCGCGGCGTGGACAGGTCGGCGTAGAGCGTGTCGCGGACCAGGATGTGGGTGAAGCGCAGCCGCCCGTCGGGCTCCCGCTCGGTGAGGAAACCGGCTTGCAGGGCGCGGTCGACGGCGTCCAGCACGGCGGTGGGGTCACCGGCCAGCGCACCGAGCACCTCCGGGTCGAGGTCCCGGCCGAGCACGGCTGCCTGCCGCAGCACCGTACGCGTCGGCGTGGGTAGCTGCGCCAACCGGTGCCGGATCACGTCGCGCACCCCGGGCGGCACCGCGGCCAGCGCTGCCTCCCCCTCGCTCGCGTACAACTGGGCCAGTTCCCGGACGAAGAACGGGTTGCCGCCGCTGCGATCGTGGATCAACCGGGCGGTGGCCGGGTCCAGTGCCGCACCGACGACGGCTCGGGCCAACTCGTCGGTCGCCGACACGGGCAGGCCGGCGAGATACTCCCGGATCGGCTCCAGCCCGGCGGCGCGGGCCAGGGCGGCGGTCAGCTCGGGGCTGATCTCGGTGGCCCGGTAGGTGCCGAGGATCAAGACCGGCCCGGTGGCCGGCTGCGGGCCGGTGAGCAGGGCGGTCAGCAGGTCCAGGGTGTCGCCGTCGGCGCGGTGCAGGTCGTCGAGGACCAGCAGCACCGGCCCGCGGTCGGCGACCGCCGAGACCAGTGACGCCACCGCACGGTGTCGGCGAAAGCGCGTCCCGGCGGGATCACCCGAGCCATCGTCGGCAACAAGGCCATCGGCCGGCCAGGCATCGGCCGGTCCGGCGAGCGCGTCGGTGATCTGGGTCCACGGCCAGGCCGGCGGCGCGCCCTCGTACTCCGGGCTGCGTCCCCATGCCGTGGTCCAGCCCTCGGCGGCGAGCCGCTCGGTGAGGGTCTCGGCCATCGCGGTCTTGCCGGCCCCCGGGTCGCCGCTGAGCAGCGCGAGGGTGGGTTCGCGGCGGCGGGACGCGGCCTCGGCGGCCTGCCGCAGGCGATCCAGCTCGGCGTCCCGACCGACGAACGGGCGCTGCCGCGCCGGACCCGGTTCGACGGGTCGCACGGCGCTGGGGGTGGCCTCGTCGTCGAGCGTCGGGGTGAGGTGCGGCGCCTGGGCCAGGATGTCGGCTTCCAACCGCCGCAGCTCGGGTCCGGGGTCCACGCCCAGCTCGGTCACCAGGGCGTGTCGCGCCTCGCGCAGCGCGGCCAGCGCGTCGCCCTGTCGCCCGGCGCGGTAGCGGGCCACCGCGAGCAACCGCCAGGCATCCTCGCGCAGCGGATAGCTGGCCAGGTGGGCCGGCAGGTCGGCGGCGGCCTCGTCGGGCCGACCCAAGGCCAGCAGCACCTCCGCGCGCCGCTCGACGGCCAGCATCCGCAACTCGTCCAGCCGGTTGATCTCGGCGACCGCCCAGGGCTCGTTGGCGCAGTCCGCGTACGCGGGCCCGCGCCAGAGCCGCATTGCCCCGTCGAGCGTCGCCAGGGCCGGCGCGGGACGTCCCGCCGCCAGCAACCGGCCCGCCTCGCCGACGGCCGCCTCGAACTGTCCGGCGTCCACCGCGTCCGGGGCGGCCCGCAGCACGTACCCGGGTGGCTCGGTGACCAGGATCCGGGGCGGCTGCCGGGGTGGTCGGTCGGGCTCCAGGGCCCGGCGCAGGTCAGCGACGAAGGTGCGGATGGCGCCCACCGCGCCGTCGGTTGCGACCTCCCACAGGTCGTCGACGAGACGTTCCACCGGCACCACCCGCCCGTGGGCGATCAGCAGCCGCGCCAGCACCAGGCGCTGCCGGTGCCCGCGCAGCGGGGCCGGGCCACGCGCGGTCACGGCGGTCACCGGCCCGAGGACGCCGAAGGTCACCGCGTCCGGTGCCGCCGGTTGCCTGGTCATGGCATCAATCTAGGCGCGCCGGGCGGACCGCACTGACTCGGCACTGATCGCCTGCTGATCACCACCGCGCAGGCTCGACCAGGTACGACGGCGAGGGCCACCGCCCCTGCCGGCACCGCTCACCAGGAAGGTTTCCCGTGGACCCCAGGATCAACGGATTCGACTACCGCCGCGTGACAGTCGCCGACGGTGTGACGCTCAACGTCGCCGTGGGCGGCTCCGGGCCGGCGATCGTGCTGCTGCACGGCTTTCCGCAGACCCACCTCATGTGGCGGCACGTCGCGGCCGACCTGGCCGCCGACCACACGGTCATCTGCCCCGACCTGCGAGGCTACGGCGACAGTGACAAGCCCCTCGACCCCGACGGCGACGGGTACGCCAAGCGCACCATGGCCGCCGACGTCGTGGCGCTGGCCGCCGCGCTCGGCCACCAACGGTTCGCGTTGGCCGGCCACGACCGTGGTGCCCTGGTCGCGTTCCGCGCTGGTCTCGACCACCCGGAGGTGATCAGCCATCTCGCGCTGCTCGACGTGGTGCCCACCCTCGACACGTGGGAGGTGCTGCACGGCACCTCCGCCGCCGTCGCGTTCCACCTGTACCTGATGGCACAGCCGCCCGGTCTGCCGGAAGCGCTGATCGGCGGCAGCCCGGACGCCTTCTTCGGCCATTTCCTGGACGTCTGGACCCGTGATCCGGAGGCGATGCCGGCGGACGTACGGGCGGAGTACCTGCGCGCGTCCCGGGAGGCGGTCACCTCGATCGTCGCCGACTACCGGGCGTCGGCCGGCATCGACGTCACCCACGACACCGCCGACCGGGAGGCCGGCAATCAGCTGCGGGTGCCGGTGACCGTGCTCCAGCAGGACTGGGGCGCCGCGCTGGGCTACGACGCGGCCGCGGTGTGGCGCGCCTGGGCTCCGGATCTGGAGCATCGGACGGTCACCTGCGGGCACTTCATGGCGGAGGAGGCACCCGCCGAGGTGGTCCGGGCGCTGCGGGCGCTGCTCGCCCGCTGACCGATCGGCGACCCGATCGCACCATTGTCACCCTCGGCAAGATATCCGACACTCTTCGTCACCGAGGTGATGGTGTGGTCGGGTCGCTGCGCTCCGGGCGACCCGACACGGTCGAATCCGGCCCGGAATGGGCTCTGACCTGCGTTAACACGACGTTGCACCTGGTGGACGACAACCGGTCATCGGTGCTACACAGGCAGATATCGGCAGCCAACGACGGCGAGTCGCAGCTTTCTCGCTCAACGACCGTCCACAGGCAGCGCACCAACGGGCCACGCCGCACGGAACCGCCGCTCCACAGTCGCGACCCCCCGAACGGCACCGGCCCACCGGCCGCTGCTGGACGCCGGTCCTCGACCAAGGAGTTGCCGTGGGAAACCTCCGTATCCGATCCCGCCACCAGCCGTACGAGATCGCTGTCCTGGCCGCGGCACCCGTATGTGGCGTGCTGATGATGACCCTCGAGGTCCGGCCGACCTCCGTGCAGACGGCAATGCCGGTGCCCATCCAGGTCGCCTGGGAGCTGGGTCTCATCGCGGTGGGTGTGGGCGGGCTGCTGGGCATCGTGTGGCCCGGCCGGCTCTCCACCGGGTTGGGCATCGAACTCGCGTCCGTGCTGGTGCTCGGCACGATCACCGGCATGTACGCGGTGGCCGTGGTGGCCATGTCGGGCCGACAGTCCATCGTCGCGACGTCGTTCGTCATCGCGGTGACGATCGGGTCGCTCTGGCGGGCGGCGCAGATCGCCGTCGACCTGCGCCGCCTGGTGCGGGCCTGCGAGATCGTGGGCTACGAGAAGGTGCCGGCAGGTGCCACGTGAGTAGCTCCCCGCCGCCAGTCGCACCGCACTGGGTGCAGATGGCGCTCAGTGTGCTCGCCATCCTCGGCGGAGGCACCGGCCTGGCCGCGATCGCCACCGTGGTGGTGCAGCGGGGCAAGTTCAGGGCCGACGCCGCCGACACCCTCACCGAGGCCGCACTCACCCTGGTGCAGCCGTTGCAGTCCCGGATCACCCAGTTGGAGGGCGAGGCGCTCAGCGCACGATCCGAGTTGGGCGTGCTCCGCGAGCAGGTCAACAAGTTGCAGTTCGCGGTCCGGGTGCTCACCCGGACGCTGGACCGTTGGCGGGCCGCGATCCAGTCGCCCGACGCCACCCTGCGCAAGGTCCGAGCCATGGTGGCGGAGACCGATCGTTCACCCGAGGATCCCTGAACAGCACCGGACCTCGCACTGCCCGGCCAGGAAGCCTCAGTCACCGCGACGGAGGCGTGCCGCGAGTTCGCCCATCGCCGCCCGGAACTCGGGATCGGACTCGCCCGGATGGTGCCCCCGCACCGGTGGCGGACGGCGCTCCCCCGGAGGAGGCAGCAGGCCCTGTGGATCCCGTAACCGCCGGTCGACCCGGCCGGCCGGGTCGGAGGGGTCCGGAGGCGGATCGCCGGGCCGGTGTGGGGCGAAGATCCAACCACCGACGGGGTCGGTGTCCCGCCACAGGTTGAGCCACCGCCACTCGACACGGTCCCCCACCGCGCGGAGCACCGTCTCGTTGAGATAGGCCGGAAAGAGCCGGGCGTACAGGCGGTCCAGCGGCGACCCGTAGGTGAGCAGGACGACGCGCTGGCGTACCCGCGGGGGCAGCCGCAGCACCGCGAGGGCGAGCAGCACCGACCCGTGGCTGTGCCCGCAGAGCAGCACCCCGTCGTGCCGCTCGGTCAAGTGGGTGATCCGGTCGGCCAGCTCCGGCACCGCACGGTCGGCGTAGCTCGGCGGTGCGAACGGGTGCGCGGCCCGGGGCCAGAAGGTACCCAGGTCCCACAGGATGCCGACGTGCCGGCGGAACCACGCCGTGCGGTAGGCGAACACGCCTCCGAGGATCAGGGCCACCAGCACCGCGGCGACGAGATAACTGCCCAGGGCCAGACCCATGCCGACGGCCCCGGCTGGCAGCCCGAGGACACGCCACGCCAGTTGGTCCGGCGCCAGGTCGGTCAGCCTCAACAGACTCGTGGCCAGACCGATCACCGAGAGGGCCGCGTACGTGATCGCGAGGAGTCCCAGCCACTCGACGAACCTCGCGCGGGCGACCGCCCTCGTCACCTGTCGCAGCCGCTCGGCGCCCTCCGGCCCCACCGCCGGGAAGTCGCGGGCGGTGATCGCCGCCGCCGCCCGCCACCGGCGGCGTCGCGACAGGAGGGTCAGCCCACCGCACAACACCACGCCCGCGATGACGTGCACGAAGAAGGCCAACAGCGTCCACTGGTACGGCAGCGGCGGCCCACCGTCGCCGCGGTAGCCGCCGAGCAGGTTGCCGCTCTGGTAGACGAGGTTGGCGGCGAACGCGCTGCCGAGGCCGACCGCGATGGCCGCGACCACCGCCGCGCCCAGCCCCCGCGGCAGCGCGTTGCGGCGGCCTCCCCGGCCCTGGTGCCACAGCACCAGCCCGCTCAGCGCCACCAGCAGCGTCATCTGCGTGAGCAGCGCCCAGTTCACGACCTCGTCGTAGCCCGGCAGCCCGTCCGACGACGGCCAGGGGCGCTCGTCGAGGGCGACGGCGACGAGGGTGGCCACGCTCAGAGCAACGGCCACCGCGCCCACCGTGCTGGCGGTCCGGGTGACCATCCGCATGGTCGCCGCCCGGTCCAGCAGGCCGGGGACGGCGAGCAGAACGGCGCAGACCGCCAGCACCGCCGCGCTGAGCGCCAGCAGCACCGTAGTCGAGGCCGTCGCACCGCTGGCGGTCCGGGCCACGAGCAGCATCAGGTTGAGCACCGCGAGCGCGGCGGCGACGTGGACCGCGCGCAGCCGTCCCACCATCGGCTCGACGGCCCACAACGGGTTGCCGGCCGGACGGGGCCGACGGGTGCCCAGCAGCCGGAGGAAGGCGACGGCGGCGATCGGCAGCAGAGCGAGCACCGCCAACCGCGGCCCGACCTCCCGTCCGTCCAACCCCGCCATGGTGTCGAAGGGACCACGGCACCGGGCCGCGCCCAGACACCGCCAGGCGAGCAGGTCGAGGGCCACCCCGCCGATGGACACCACGTACAGCACCGTGAGGTTCAGGGCGAGGAGCCGGCACAGCACGGTGACCCCGGCGCCGCTGCGACGGCCGGTCGGCCGCATCCAGACCGCCACGTTGCTGAGCATGAACGGCAACAGGAAGACCAGCGAGAGCGTCCGGGCCACGGTGCCGGAGGGCAGGTCACCCCACCGGTACGCCTCCAGCGTCACACCGTCGGGCTCGGCGTCCTCCGATTCGGCGGCGCGGTGGAAACCACCGCTGTCGTCACCCGCGACCTGCCGGACGTGCGCCCGACCGAGGACCTGCTCCGGTCGCGCCCCCGACACGCCGTGGACCCGCAACTCCACGACGTCGTGCCGACCGGGCCGCTGCTGGTGCGGCGTGTCATCCATCGGCGCGTCGTACTCAGCGGCCGGTGGTGCCGACGCGATGAGAGATCAGGTCCGACGCGACATTCCAGAGCCGTTCGGCGTTACCCGGGTCGACTGCGTACGCGGCCACACCGGTGTAGTCGGCAGGGCGCTCGGTGACGACCGCCGCCTCGGCGCAGTCCTCGAAGTAGCGACCGCCCACGCCGTCCAGCAACGGGGACGCGGCGAGCAGCACCGAGGTGGCGGCACCCTGCTGCGGGGTCTTCTGCCGTTCCTTGGGCGTACGCAGCCCGCCGGTGTGCTTCTGCAACCCGGTGGCGATCGCGCCCGGGTTGAGCGCGTTGGCGTGGATGCCCTCGCCGGACCAGCGGCGGGTCGCCTCGACCGCGAGCAACGCCTCGGCGCTCTTGGACTGCCCGTACGCGAGCAGCGGGTCGTAGGGCCGGAACGCGAAGTGCAGGTCGTCGAAGATCACCGGGGAGAAGAGGTTCCCGCTGGAGCTGACCGACACCACCCGGGCGCCACCGGCCGCGGCGAGGGCGTCGTGCAGACCGACGGTCAGGGCGAAGTGCCCCATGAAGTTGGTGGCGAACTGCATCTCCCAGCCCTCGGCGGTGCGCTCCAGCTCGGGCAGCGCCATGATCCCCGCGTTGTTGACCAGGATGTGCAGGGGCTGGTCCCAGCCGGCGACGAACCGGCGTACCGAATCCTGGTCGGCCAGGTCCAGCTCGCGGGCGCTGACCCGGTCCGCACCGATGCTGGCGGCGATGTCGGCGGCGGCCTGCTCGCCCGCGGCGACCCGGCGTACCCCGAGCACCACCTCGGCGCCGGCGGCGGCGAGCGAACGGGCCGTCTCGACACCGATGCCGGCGGCGCCTCCGGTGATGACGGCCCGCTTGCCGGTCAGGTCGACACCGGCGAGAACCTCGTCGGCGGTCGAGGCGAAACCGAAGGGAGTGCTGATCCGAGTTGTCATTGCTGTCCCGTCTCTCGATCACGCTTACCCCGACACTGTCACCCAGGCGGCCGGTGCCAGCCGGATCCCTGCTTTTCCTGGGACTGGCAGGACCAGGATGGGCACCGGTGGCGGCTCCTACGATGAGCGGGTGAGCACAGCCGGCCCGCTGGGCGAATACCTGCGTGCCCGGCGCGAGCTGATCAGGCCGGGTGACGTCGGGCTGCCCGCGCACGGCCGTCGGCGGGTGCCCGGCCTGCGGCGCGAGGAGGCTGCCCTGCTCGCCGGCATCAGCGTCGACTACTACCTGCGGTTGGAGCAGGGCCGCGACCGGCACCCGTCGACGCAGGTGCTGGATGCCCTGGCCCGCGCACTGATGCTGGACGCGGAGGCCGCGGCACACCTGTACGGCCTGGCCCGGCCGGCGCCGGCCCGTCCGGCTGCGCGCCGGCAGGAGCGGGTGCCCCTGGGCATCCGGCAGTTGGTCGGCTCGTGGAGCGAGACCCCCGCCTTCGTGCACGGGCGACACCTGGACGTGCTCCTCGCCAACCCCCTCGCGACCGCGCTGGCACCGATCTTCACGGCCGGGGTGAACCTCCTGCGCGCGGTCTTCCTGGACCCGAGCGTGCCGGCGCTCTACCCGGCCCTGACGGCCGTCGCGGCCAACGCGGTGGCCGGCCTGCGCGCACAGGTCGGCGCCGAGGTGGACGATCCCCGGCTCACCGAGCTGGTCGAGGAGCTGACGGCCGGCAGCGAGCGGTTTCGGCGGTTGTGGGCCCGACACGACGTCACCGTTCGCGCGGGCGGTGGTCTACGGGTGTTCCGGCATCCGCAGGTGGGCGAGCTGGAGTTGCGCTACGAGAAGTTCACCATCAGCGGCACCACCCAGTCGCTGGTCGTCTACCACGCCGAGCCGGGTGGCCCGTCGGCGCGCTCGCTCGCCCGGCTGGCCCGAAGCGCGGCGGGCGACGGCGACGGATCAGGCTAGCTCTGCAGGGCCGGTCACCGGCTGGCCGCCCGCTCGGCGACCACCACCGAGATCCCGTCGAGGACGCGTTGCAGACCGAACTCGAAGGCGTACTCCGGGCCGTACGCGGCACCGTGCTGCTGACCGGCTGCGGTGCCGACGCGGGAGGCGATCGGATAGCTGCCGGCCGTCATGAACGTCTCCAGCCAGGGCGCGTGCGACTGCCACCACTGGCCGTCGGTCATGCCGGACTGGCGCTCCAGGTCGACCACCTCGGAGGCGGCCCGCGCCGCGCTCTTCACGTGGCCGAGGACGAGCGTGAGCACCGCGTCCATCTCGACGTCGCTGAGACCGATGTCGACGACCGCGCCGAGCTCGTAGTCGTACTTGGCCAGCAGGTGCGGGCCGAGCACCGGTCGGGTCGTCTCGGCCCGCAGCATCCAGGGATGCCGCTGGTAGAGCGCCAGGTTGTCGCGGGCGATCCGCTCCAGCCGGGCCCGCCAGTCACCCTCGACAGCGGGTCGCGGCATCTCGCCGTACGCGGTGTCGACCATGACGTCCACGAGTTCGGCCTTGCCCGGCACGTACGTGTAGACCGACATGGTGCCGACGCCCAGCGCCTCGCCGACGCGTCGCATGGTCAACGCGTCGAGACCCTCCGCGTCGGCGATGTCGATCGCGGCCCGGACGATCCGGTCGACGCTGAGGCCGGGCCCGGCGCTGCGGCTGGTCGGCTCCCGGGTGCGCCAGAGGATGGCCAGGCTGCGGGCCGGGTCCGCGGTCGCCTTGCGCTCACTCGCCATGGTGCGGCCATCCTAACAACGCGGGCGTACGACGTACGCCGCGCGGCTGGCCGCACCCCGGCCCTGCCGGCGGTCACTCGGCCGCCGGGGGCACCGACCGCAACCAGCGGTAACCCGCGCCGAGCGTGGCCGCGAAGGCGATCACCACGGCGTACGACCAGGCGTCCCCGCCCGCGCTCAGATCACCGAAGCGGTTGGCCAGGAAGCCGACGAAGGTCGCCATGCCCAGCCCGGTCACCGCGACGACCGCGCGAAGATCGGCCACCACCGCCGCGTACGCCCCGGCGACAACAGACATGACCAGCGTCCGAGCGGGCAGCTCGGCCGGGGAGAACAGCGCCCCGGCGAGCAGCGCGGCGCCGATCAGCACCGTCCAACCGATCGCCACGCTCACCCCGGTCGGGGTCGACCCGCCGACCATGGCGGTCTTCTGCTCCTGATCGACAACCACAGCACGCCTCCGGCGAGGGCAGAGACCCGTACCTCGGGCCCGCCGAAGGCAATGACACAGCGACGGGGCGCCGCCGACCAGGGCTTTCACGCTTCCGCTACGCCAATCGGCGCGATCGTGACGCCGCTTTGACGCGCAACGGCCAGCGCGCCCGGGTCAGCTGGCCTCGCTGTCGTCGGACAGCGCCGCACCGCCGTTCGGTGGGTAGTGCTGGGCATACCCCGGGAAGTGGATCTGGACGGCTGGGGCGCGTGGTCGTCCCCGATTAGCGTCTCTTGCATGACCCCGGAAAGCCCTTCTCACCTGGCCAGGGCGCTGCGTCGCCGCGACTGGCTGGTCTCCGCCTGGCCATGGCGGGCGCTGGCCTATCTGGTCAGCACACTGCCGATCGCGGGCGTGCTCGCCGTCGGGCTGCTCGTCATCGGCGCGCCCCTCTTCGCCGCCCTCAACGCGCTGCTGCTGCACGGCCGGCCGCCAAGCATCCCGCTCATGCTGTTCCTGGCGGTCGGCAGTCTCACCCTGCTGGCGCTGGCGCCGCTCATGAGCTTCCCGGTGGCCGTCATCGAGCGGTGGCGGCTGGGGCTTGTCGACGGCCGCCCACTGCCCACGTCACCGTGGCCCGGCCTGGCCGCCCGTTACCGAAGTGCAGCCGGGTGGCGGGAGGTGGCGTACCTGTTCTGGCTCGGCGGAGTCGCCCCGGTCGCGTACTGGGTGTTCCTGGTGGTGGTGCTGCTCGACCTCGGGATGATCACCAGCCCCTGGCTGGCCGGCGACTCCAACCAGCCCGTCGTGATCTGGCAGCCGATCGACACCACAGGCGAAGCCATCCCGTACGCGATAGTGGGCGTGCTGCTGATCCCGGTGCTCTGGTACGCCGTCGGTCTGCTCGCCGCCGCCCAGGCCGCCGTGGCCCGGTGGGCGCTGGCCTCGCCGGTCGACGCCGCGGCGCTGCGCGAGGTCGCCCGGTCCCGCACCCGGCTGGTCGGCGCGTACGAGGCCGAACGCCGCCGGATCGAACGGGACCTGCACGACGGCGCGCAGCCGCGACTGACCAGCCTCACCCTTCAGCTCGGCCTGGCCCGACTGGACGTACCCGAGGACTCCCCCGCCGCCCGGCCGCTCGCCGTGGCGCACGAGCAGGCCCGGGGCCTGATGGTGATGCTGCGCCAGTTGGTGCACGGCATCCGGCCGCAGAGCCTCACCGACCTCGGCCTGGCCGGCGCCGTACGCGAGTTGGCCGACGCGGCCACCGTCGCGGTCACCGTCCGCGCCGACCTCGACGACGAGCTACCGGAGATCGTCCAGACCACCGCGTACTTCGTGGTGTCCGAGGCTCTCGGCAACGTGGTCCGGCATTCCGGCGCGACCAGCGCGGACGTCCGTCTCACCCGGGCCGGTGGCGACCTCGTGGTCGAGGTGTCCGACAACGGCCGGGGCGGTGCCGACCCGACCCGGGGTACGGGCCTCACCGGTCTCGCCGACCGGGTCGCCGCAGTGGACGGACGGCTGTTGCTGTCCAGCCCGCCCGGCGGGCCTACCCTGGTCCGGGTGGAGCTGCCGTGCCGTCGCTGACCCGGGTGGTGCTCGCCGAGGACGAGGTGCTGCTGCGGGAGGGCCTGGTCGCGCTGCTGACCCGCTTCGACTTCACGGTCTGCGCTGCGGTCGGCTCCGCGCCGGACCTGCTCGACGCCGCCCGCGAGCACGAACCGGACCTGGTGCTGACCGACATCCGGATGCCGCCCGGCCGCCGCGACGACGGGCTGCGCGCAGCCGTCGCGTTGCGCGCCGAGCGACCCCACCTGCCGGTCGTGGTGCTCAGCCAGTACGTGCAGACCGGGTACGCGGCGGCGCTGCTGGACAGCGGAGACGGCCAACGGGTGGGGTACCTGCTCAAGGACCGGGTCGCCGAGGTCACCGAGTTCGTCGACACGCTGCGCCGGGTCACGGCCGGTGGCACCGCCATCGACCCGGATGTGGTCCGGCAACTGCTGCACCGCCCCCGCGATCCGCTCGCCGCGCTGTCCGCCCGGGAGCGCGAGGTGCTGGCGCTGCTGGCCGAGGGACGGTCGAACGCCTCGATCGCCCTCCGGCTGCACGTCACCGAGGCGGCGGTCGGCAAGCACGTCGGCAACATCCTGTTGAAGCTCGACCTGCCACCGAGCGACGACACCAACCGTCGGGTGCTCGCGGTGCTCACCTACCTGCGGGCCGACCCGGCGAGCTGACCAGCGTCGGGCCGAGATCGGGTCGGGCCGCTCGGGGCGATAGGTTTTCCTCAGCGGTACCGCCGCCACGTCGGGCGCGGACCAGGGAGATGGGGGCACGGCATGGCGGAGGCGCTGCGGGTTGGCCTGCTGGGGTACGGGCTGGCGGGCCGGGTGTTCCACGCACCGCTGATCGCCGCGACGCCCGGGCTGCGGCTCGACGCCATCGTGACCCGCGACCCGCAGCGGCGCGAGCAGGCCCGGCAGCACTTCCCGGACGCCCGCCTGGTCGACGACGCCGACGAGTTCTGGCGTACGCCGGACGCTCTGGACCTGGTCGTGGTGGCCACGCCGAACCGGCTGCACGTGCCGATGGCACGGGCGGCGCTCGCAGCCGGCCTGCCGGTCGTCGTCGACAAGCCGTTGGCCGCGACTGCTGCCGAGGGTCGCACGTTGGTCGACGAGGCGACCGAGCGTGGGGTGCCGCTGACGGTGTTCCAGAACCGGCGTTGGGACGGCGACTTCCTGACCGCCCGCCGCCTCGTCGAGCAGGGCGAGTTGGGGCGGGTGCTGCGCTTCGAGTCCCGGTTCGAGCGGTTCCGTCCGACGATCAAGCCGGGCTGGCGGGAGCTTGCCAGTCCCGAGGAGGCCGGCGGCGCACTCTTCGACCTCGGCGCCCACCTCGTCGATCAGGCGGTGCAGCTCTTCGGCCGGGTCGACCGCGTCTACGCGGAGGTGGACCGTCGCCGCGCGGGCGCAGCTGTCGACGACGATGCCTTCGTGGCGCTGACCCACGCCAACGGGGTCCACTCGCACCTGTGGATGGGCGCGGTCACCGCTCAACTCGGCCCCCGCCTGCGCGTGCTGGGCGACCGGGCCGGCTACACGACGTACGGGCTGGACGTGCAGGAAGCGGCGCTGCACGACGGCGGCCGGCCGGACCAGCCGGGCTGGGGCGAGGTCCCGCCGGAGCGGTACGGCAAGCTCGGTGTCGACGGCGACCTCCGACCCGTGCCGACGGAACCCGGTGCGTACCAGAGCTTCTACGCGCAGGTGGCGACGGCGCTGCGCGACGGCGCGCCGATGCCGGTGGACCCACGGGACTCGGTCGCCACGGTCGAGCTGATCGAGCTGGCCCACCGGTCCGCGGTCGAAGGCGCGGTGCTGCCGGTCCCCACCGTCTGACCTTGTCGTAACCGGCACCTGTCCGGTCGGACGGTCCTGAAGCGCTCGAAAACCAGTGGATCGGCGCCGCTGGGCGCCGTTACCGTGCGCGCAACCAGGTCGTCTAGGCAAGGACGTGCCGTTGTACACCCTGTGAGACATCCCAAGCGCTGATCTGTCGCGCGTCGCGCCGTGTGCGCCGCGCCGCTTTTTGCTGCGGACCTCTCACTGAAACCGGTGTACCTCTGTGCTCAGAAACTGGGCCGTCGTGCCCACCTGCCTGCCACTCATCAACCGCCGTTGCCGCTCGTGCGCGTCCGAACGCCTCCGGCCAAGCGGCAAATTTCGAGTCAACGCCAACCACAAACTCATCGACGTCTGGCTCCTCGCGCTCTGCACCGCCTGCGGGGAGACGGCAAAGCTCACCGTCCTGGAGCGAATGACAGTTCGCACCATCCCACCGGAGTTGCTGGACCGGTTGCACGGCAACGACCCTGGACTGACAGCCGATCTGCTCCAGGATCCGGACGTGCAGCGCGCCAACCGCATCGCCCTCGACTGGACTGGCGCCTGGCGCCTCGACACCGGCGGATCGGATCACCCGGACGGCGAGACGATCGACGTCTCGGTCCGCTTCGCGGCGCGGATCCCGGTCCGACCAGTACGACTGATCGCTGAAGGTTGCGGTCTTACCCGAGGCGAGGTCGAGAGACTGATCGTCCAGGGGAAGCTCGTTTCGGCGGTCCGGTTGAACGGCAAGCTCTCCGGCGACTTCACGTTCACCCTCAAGCACTGACCGCTTTTCCCTACGACCACGGGCCTGTCCGGCATCTTCCGCAGGGCAGGCCCGTGGGCGTTCCACCCGCACCGCCGACAGCACGTCACCCGATTTGCCCGTCTCGGGTTGCCGGCGTGCGGTTGATCGACTCGGTTTTCATGAAGTCGCGGTGTCAGACCGCCTGCGATACCCCGATTTCAAGAAAGCCGAGTCGATCATGGCCTGAGAGTCGGTGGCCTGAGAGTCGGTGGCCTGACGGGCGGGCGGCCTGACGGGCAGGCGGGCGGAGGGTCTGACGGGCGGGGCTGGCGGCATCGCCGACGGGCGGGCGGCCGGCGCCGGATCGGTCGGGAGCGCACGTGTCGGGTTCACGGACGGTTCGTCCGGCTCAGGTGCCCGGGTCCTGCTCGGAGGGGGCGTCGTCCGGCACCCGGGCGTCGTCGTCGGTCAGTGCGTCGTCCGACGGCTTGGCGTCGTCGCCGAGCCGACGCTCGGCCTCCCGGACCTCCTTGTCGAGCCTGGGGTTCTCCTCGTCGGGACCGTGCGACATGGCGACCTCCATCGGGCGCGACCGGGAACCTCCGACACCCTCGACCGGGTGCCTCCGAGCACCCATGACCGGGCGCCTCCGAGCACCCGCGATCGGGGACCTCCGAGCACCCGCGATCGGGGACCTCCGAGTACCCGGCCTGACGGCGGGGACACCGGTACACAGACGCCACTGCGCATCAAACCGACCGAGAAGACCCACCGTCCTCGGCGACCGCGGCCCTCAGGAAACAGGCGGCTGCCTCGATCGGGACGGTCGCAACGTGACTGTGTGCCGGCACCTGCGGGAAACGTCGCGCAGGTCATGTCGCAGAAGCGGTGAAGACGTCGTCGGCGGCCGACCGCAGGCGGGTTGGCTGGGTGCCGAGCACCGGACCACCGGAGCCCGAGCACCGGACCACCGGATGCCGAACGCCGGACCACTGCGCGCCGAACGCCGGACCATTGGGTACCGAGCACCGGGCCGGCCGGCGAGCGCGCCGGGCTGGAGCCCAGGAGCGTTGCCGGCCCGGCCCGGAGCCGGATCAGCGCTGCTTTAGCTCGCGCCAGGAAGGGTGGGTGCCGCGCCAGGCGTCGGCGAGGATGGCCGCCGAGGCCCGGCTTGGGCACTGCTGCACCCGCTCACGACCCGACGCCCCACCGATCTGGGCGCGGACCTCCCAACCCTGCCCGTCAGTACGGATATACACGTCCCGGCGCCCGCGCGGGGTCGTGTCTCCGTTCCACCAATGCTCCTCGACCTTCATTCGCCGACCGTATAGCAATTTTTGCGTCGAGGGTACGGCGCAGGCGGGTGGATACCAGGGCGATAGCCATAATTCAGGCGTACTTCGACCGATCTGGTGACAGGGAGGAACCGCGAGGGCGGATCCTTCCCGCCCTGAGTGGCGGATCAGGCGGATATGAGATATCGCTGAGTACACCGGTCAGGCCGCTTGCCGACCCTCCCTGCCCCGAGGGGCCGGGTGCGGCGAGCGGCCCTCATCTGTGATGCGAACATCACAGGGAGTGATCGGCGGCGGTGCTCATCCCTGGGTGGTGAGCAGGTAGTCGTCGGCTTCCGGGCTCCAGCGCAGATCGACCACTCCCCCGGTGGCCGCGGCCTTGCAAAACTGGAGGAAGCTGCGGTAGCCGAGCTTCTTCTCGCTGAAGTCGGGGCGGGCCCGGCGCAGCTGGTTCTTCAACCCGGACAGCGCCACCGGGTTGCCGCTGCTGCCCAGCTCGGCCACCACACCGCGGAGCAACCCGAAGGCCACCTCCCGGTCGCCGTGTTCGGGCAGCGAGACCTCGGGGTCACCCTTCGCGGGGCCCTCGGCCAGCTCGATCACGGTCTGCTCGGCGAGGTGCCGCAGCAGTTCCCCAAAGGTGCGGAAGCCGTAGTCGGACTCACTGAACGTCGGGTCCTTGCGCAGCAGGGTGCGCTTGAGCCGGGAGGCGGTGACGTCGCCGTTGGCGCTGCCCTGCAACCCAGCCACGGTCTGGGCGACCAGCACGGCGAGTGCGTCGACGTCCCGTCCCGGCTCTTCGCCGGCGGGTCGACGGTCCACCTCGGGCTCGCGCTCCCGTTCGAGCTCCTGCTCCGGCTCGGGCGGGCGCTGGTCCGTGCCGGCCGGCCGGCTGGAACGGCCCCGTCGGCTGCGGGTCGGCGGGATGTCCACACCCTCCAGCCGGTCGTAGTAGAGGAACTCGTCGCAGGCCGGTGGGAGCAGTGCCGACGTGGAGCCCTCGACCCCGACACCGATGACCCGCTTGTTCAGCTCGCGGAGCTTGTGCACCAGCGGGGTGAAGTCGCTGTCGCCACTGCAGATCACGAACGTCGAGATGTAGTCGCGCTCGAAGGCCAGCTCGATCGCGTCGACGGCCATCTTGATGTCCGCGGCGTTCTTACGGGACGCGCCCATCCGTTGCGGGATCTCGATCAGCTCGACGTGCGACCGGGTGAGCATCCGGCGGTCCTCGTCGAAGTACGACCAGTCGGCGTACGCACGGCGGACCACGACACGGCCTCGTTCGGCCAGCGCGTCGGCGATGGGCCGGAAGTCGAAGTCCGCGCCGCCACGGTTGTCGCGTGCGCCCAACGCGAGGTTTTCGTAGTCGAGGAAAAGGGCGATCCGGTCTTCTTGATCCACGGGGGCCAGCCTACGCCCGGCGTGAGCTGGGCGGGGCAGGCGACGCGCGAGACCTCAACTCGACGACCGTCCATTTCTTGCGGCCTGATAGCCCGTTATTTTCATTGTTCGATAGACGTCTTGCAGTGCGATGTGTGGTGCTGCATCATGACGATCAATGTCGGGCGTCGGGGGAACGCCGGGCGGACCTCCACCACCACCCACCCAGGAGGGTCACCGATGTTTCGCAGCCTCATGCCGGCGCGGGGACGCCCCGGCCGGCCCGGCGGCACCGCTGTCGCGCTCGCGGCCGGCCTCGCCGTACTGGTCGCCGGGCCCACAGTGGCCACCGCCAGTCCACCCGCGTCCGCCGGCTCCCAGCCGGTCGTCACCCGGGCCGCTCTCGACACGGCGTTGGTCGCCGGGCGCGGCGCGGACGTCGACTTCGTCGAGCAGGAGGCGGAGAACGCCCGCACCACCGGCGAGGTCATCGGCCCCGACCGGTCCGCCTACACCCTGCCCGCGGAGGCCTCCGGCCGCCGGGCGGTCCGGCTCACCCCCGGCGAGTACGTGGAGTTCGTCCTGCCCAGCGCGGCCAACGGGATCACCGTGCGGTACAGCATCCCGGACGCGCCGCAGGGCGGCGGTATCACCGCTCCGTTGCGGGTCGCGGTCAACGGCAAGCACGTGCGCACCATGACGCTCACGTCGCAGTACTCGTGGCTCTACAACCAGTACCCGTTCACCAACGACCCACAGGCCGGGCTGCTGCACCCGGACTGGTGGATCACCGAGTGCCAGTGCGTGCCGTCGGCCACCACGCCGGCCCCGAGCATCAGCACGCCGTTCCGGCCCGGCCAGTTCTACGACGAGCAGCGGCTCCTGCTCGGCCGCACCTACCGGGCCGGCGACAAGATCCGGCTCACCGCGCCGCCCGGCAGCGCCGCCGCCTGGACCGTCATCGACCTGCTCGACTCCGAGTTGGTCGCGCCGCCGCACGTCCGGCTGCTCGCGGCGAACGTGCTGGCCTTCGGGGCCGATCCCACCGGCCGGCGGGACTCCGCCGACGCGCTGGACCGGGCCATCGCCTTCGCCAGGCGCACCCACCTCAAGGTCTACATCCCGCCGGGCACCTACCAGGTCAACCGGCACATCACCGTCGACGACGTGACCATCGAGGGCGCCGGCAACTGGCACACCATCATCAAGGGCCGTGAGGTCGCCCTGCCGACCCCCGCACCGGACGGCTCGGTGCACACCGGCGTCGGGTTCTACGGCCGCGACGCCGCAGACGGCGGCAGCCGCAACGTCCACCTCTCCGGCTTCGCGATCGAGGGAGACGTCCGGGAACGCATCGACACCGACCAGGTCAACGCGATCGGTGGCGCGATGAGCGACTCGACCATCGACGGGCTCTACCTGCACCACACCAAGGTGGGCGTGTGGTTCGACGGGCCGATGCGCAACGTCCGGGTCACCAACAACATCATCGTCGACCAGATCGCCGACGCGCTCAACTTCCACACTGGTGTGACCGACTCCGTCGTGGCCCACAACTTCGTCCGCAACACCGGCGACGACGGCCTGGCGATGTGGTCGGAGAAGGCGGCGAACGCGCGCAACACGTTCGACCACAACACCGTGCAGTCACCGACGCTGGCCAACGGCATCGCCATCTACGGCGGCACGGACACCACCGTCTCGCACAACCTCGTCGCCGACCCGGTCCGCGAGGGCAGCGCCATCCACGCGGGTTCCCGCTTCGGCGCGGAGCCGTTCACCGGGCACCTGCGGTTCACCAACAACACCACCGCCCGCGCCGGCACGTACGAGCTGAACTGGAACATCGGGCTGGGCGCGATCTGGATCTTCGCCCTGGACCGGAGCATCGACGCTGACGTCCAGGTGACCGGTGACGCATACCTCGACAGCACGTACAACGCGATCATGCTGGTCAGCGACTGGCCGGTGAAGGACCTCTACTCGATCAGCAACGTGCGGTTCCGGGACGTCCGGGTCGACGGCACCGGCACCTCGGTCCTCAGCGCCCGTACGGCGGGGTCCGCCTCGTTCGCCAACGTGGACGCCCGCAACGTGGGCGCTGTCGGCGTCAACAACTGCGGTTCGTTCCACTTCACCCCGGCCGGTTCGGAGTTCACACTGACCGACCTCGGCGGCAACGACGGCGGTTGGCTCGCCCCGTGGCTGCTGCCCAACACCATCACCTGCGACGACCGGCCGCCCGTGTCGCCGCCCCCGCCTCCGGCGCAGTGGTGAACGCGGTGGGCGGTCCGACTCGTCGGGCCGCCCACCGCACGCTCACCGCGTTCTGGCGTACGCCAGCGGCACGCTCGTCGGCTGCCCGTTCCAACTGCCGAGCAGGGTGGGCCCGGTGGCGTCGCCCGCGCCCGGCCGACGGACGACGACCAGGTCGGCCGAGTCGGTGACGATGGTGGTGTTGTCCTCGTCGACCACCTGACGCACGGCGCCCACCGGCGGCGCGTCGGCGTCCCCGGCGCCGCTGACGGCGATCGTCACGGTCGGCTCACGCACCTCACGCCGACCGTCCACCTCGAAGTACTGCTCCGCCTGGCCACCGCCGGCGAGGATCGCGTGGGCGAGCGCGGCGGCGTAGACCGGGTCCGCGCAGCCGTCGTACACCCAGCGCGTGCCGAGCACCGAGTGCTCGGTGGTGCCGATTAGCCAGTCGTCGGCACCGTCGAGGGGCGCGGAGCGGTAGGTGAGCGGGACCTGGTGGACCGGCCCGTCGGCGGTGCCGACCAGCATCGTCTCGATGCCGACCTCGTCGGCCGGGTCGTCGAAGCGGAACGCGCCCCGACTCACCACATCGGC
The DNA here is from genome assembly GCF_018070245.1 of Micromonospora sp. M61. Classification (NCBI taxonomy): domain Bacteria; kingdom Bacillati; phylum Actinomycetota; class Actinomycetes; order Micromonosporales; family Micromonosporaceae; genus Micromonospora; species Micromonospora sp. M61. Next base: position 54,117 of record NZ_JAGPYA010000016.1, read on the forward strand.
GCCGGTCAGACCGCCGGTGACGCCGGCCAGTTCACCAGCGACGTCGGTCGGCCCGAGGAACCAGGGTTGGCTGGGCAGCCAGGCCGCCAGCAGGTCGAGCTTCGTGGGGCGCAGCGTGGCCCGGTGCAGCAGTGCCATGACCGCAGCCTAGGTCAGAGGCCGGCGCAGGGGTTGCCGTCCACCGTGCAGGTCTCCGGTTCCCGGGCCTTCGGCCGGTTGTCGCGTACGTCGAAGCGGAACGTCTGCGACCCACCGGCGGGCACAGCGGCCCCGGTGAAGGTGACCGACCGCCCGTTCTGTCGCCAGTCCGCGCCGTCGACGTCGTCCACGGTGCTGCCGTCGGCGAGGCTGACCACCACCACCCAGCCGTCCACGGCGGTGGCGGCGCGGTTGCCGAGCACCACTTCGCCGGTGTAGCCGAACAGGCGGCTGGAGTCGGTGTCGTAGCTGGCCGTCAGCGGCGGTGGGGGCGGCGGCGCCGACGTGAGGGTCGGCGAGGGCTTCGCCGACGGGCTCCGGCTCGGACGGGCGGTCGGCGACGCGGCCGTTCGCGAAGGGCGTACCGAGGTCGTCGGCCGCGGCGTGGCGGCGACCTCGACGGGTGTCGCGGACGGCGACGGCGACGGGGCCGCGGGCGGCGCGGCGCGCTGCTCCGATTCGGCCGGAAGCGCCACCCACGCCGCCACCCCTCCGACGGCCACCACCCCGACCAGCGCGGCGGCCACCTGCCGGCGACGGCGACGGGCACGGGAGGGCCCACCGGACACGCCGACCAACGGCAGTTCCGCCGTCATCCCGCCGTCGCCGCGGCGCAGATCGACCTGCTGGAAGGCGAGCCAGTCGAGGATCGCCGGCAACCGTACGGTCAGCGCCTGCCGGAGTTGCTGCGCGCGTGGATCGTGCTGTTCGGCGGACCACGCGCCGTGCGTGGTGACCTCCCGAATCTCCAGCCGACAGCCCTGCCGGGTGGCGGTGACCGCACAGGTCAGCTCGCTGAGCCGGCCGGCCTCGTCGCAGGCCAGGACGAGGAGTTCCGGCTCCCGCCGCTCGGTCACCTCGACCTCGACGTTGGCCTCGAAGCCAGGCAACCCGGCCGTGCGCAGCAGGAGCCGGTCCGGTATGCCCTCCACCGTGTCGGCGTCGGCGAACCACCGGCCGAGCAGCTGCCGATCGGTCAGTGCGAGCCAGACCCGGTCGGGTGGGTGGGACAGCTCGACCTGCGCACCGATCTCGATCACGGCGAGACTCTAACGGGTCTCCGGTCCGTCCCGCCCCGGCCCGCCACAGCTGGTTGCCGGCGTCCTGGTCATCCCCAGCGGGTCGACCGCTCGAGCACTGCGGCGAGCGCCGCCCGCGCCCCGGCACTCACCTCGGTGACCACCTCGGCCGCCGGCAGGTCCCGGGCCAGCGGGTGCGCCTGCCCGGCCCACAGGTTGGCGACCGACGCGTCCCCGTCGCGGCGGGCGGCGGCGAGCAGCGGACGCGTCAGGTGCAACACCTGGGGGTAGCCAATCGGCGCTGCCGCGTCGTGCTGACGCAGGAAGTCGTTGGCCACGCCACGGGCCCGCTTGCCGGTGAACGACCGGGTCAACGCGGTCGGCGCGGCACCGGCCACCGCCGCCCGGTGCATCGGCGAGCTGCCCGCCTCCGGGCAGCACAGGAACGCCGTGCCGAGCTGCGCGGCGGCGGCGCCGGCAGCCAGCACGGCGGCCACCGCGGGGCCGTCGACGATGCCGCCCGCCGCCACCAGCGGCAGGTCGCACCCAGCGGCGGCCAGGCGGAGCAACGGAAGCACCGCGTAGTCGTCGTCGTCCGGCAGGCCGCCACGATGCCCACCGGCCTCGGTGCCCTGAACCACCACCGCGTCCACCCCCAGGCCCGCGGCGGCCGTCGCGGCGTCCGGGCGGGTGACCGTGGCCCACACCTCGGTGCCCCGCTCGCGCAGGGCGGCCACCACCGCCCGATCGGGCAGCCCGAACACGAAGGACACGACCGGGACCGGGTCCGCGAGCAGCGCGGCCAGCTTTTCCGGGTACGCGTCGTCGCCGCCCACCGGTACGCCCAGGCTCACCCCGCGCTCGGCGGCCAGCGGGGCGAGCCGTTGCGCGTACGCCTGGATGGCGGCCTCGTCGACGCCGCCGGGGTCGGGCAGGAAGAGGTTGACGCCGAACGGCCGGTCGGTGCGCGCACGGACCTCGGCGACGTCGGCGACCAGCCGGCCGGTGTCGATCATCCCGGCGGCCAGGAAGCCCAGCCCACCGGCCGCGGAGACGGCTGCCGCGAGCGGCGGCGTGGACGGGCCGCCGGCCATCGGGGCGGCGACGATCGGGTGACGCAACGTGGACAGCACGGACATGCACCCATCCTGCCGCAACGACCCGCCCACTCACGGACGCGCGGTGTACCTCCACCGCAGCACACCGGCCAGTGCCAGCAGGCCCAGCAGGGTCCCGCCTCCAGCCACCAGCAGCCAGGTCCGGCCGCCCAGGCCGATGGTGTCCTCGGCGATCGGACGGACGGCGGTGGGCAACACCGGGGCGGCGGACCCCGTCGGGTGTGCGGCGGTGACCGGCCCGTCGGTGGCCGGGTAACGCAGGATCGTCGGGCGGGTCCCCGGCGGCTGGTCGGCGGATTCGGAGACGGTGAGCAACGACCTGCCGTCGCGACTATAGGTGATCGACTCGCCCTGGGGTTCGTCCGGCAACGGGGTGATCCGCGGGTTGCCGGAGGTCAACGCCTTGACCACGTCGCCGTCGGGCACGTCGTACTCGAAGGCGTCGGCGTAGCTGCGCAGCACCACCCGACGCCCGTCCGGCGCGTTCGCCGCGCCGGTGACCACACCCCGCCCGATGAACGAGAACGGGTTGCTGGTGTCGGTCATAGGCAGGGCCACCTGGCCGGCCGGGGCCAGCGGTGTCGTCGCGCCCGGCCGCAGCGCGGTGCTCGGCGCGTACAGGAAGACCGTGCCGCTGCCGCCCTTGGTGACGATCAGGGGCTGGCCGTCCGAGTCGAGCAGCAACGCCTCGGCGTCGTGCGGGCGGTCCGGGTACGCCATCCGGTGCAGCACCGGCTTGTCCTTCCCAGGCGCGAGCCGCCACACCGCGACGCTGGTGCGGGAGCGGTCGTTGTCGCCGATGTCGGCGACCCAGACGGTGCCGTCCCGGCCGATGGCCAGGTCCTCGGTGTCGCGGGGCTGGGACGGGTAGGACACCGTGCGGACCACCGCGCAGCGCTGGTCGAGGAAGAAGATCCGGCGGCGGGCCTCGTCGTCGGCGCCGTCGTTGACCACCACGTACCCGTCGTCGGTGGCGACCATCCCGGAGATCTCCTTGAGCCGGTCGTCGCGTATCTGGCACACCGGCGCACCGGCCGCCGCCGCGCCCGCCACCCCTGGCGTGAGCAGCACGGCAGGTGTCACCACGCCGGTGAGCAGGGCCGCCAGCACCGCCCCGACACGGGCACCTCGCCCCCACCTCAACCGCCCGCGTACCCGCATCGCCCACCCTCCTCGTCGCGGCCGCGACCCGGCCACCCGCCCATCCTGGCCGATCCCGGCCACCGGCGGCGGTCATCGGGGGTACGCGCCCGCACCCCTGGTGGATGTAGTGTCGCTCCGCCTCATTCTGGATCTGGAGGGTGGCCATGCCCGGGACCGACACCTCCGCGGCCCGCCGGTTCGGGTGGCTGCCGCTGCACCGCCTCGGCCGTCCGGCCACGGGCGCGGCCGTCGCCTGGGTGCCGCTCGCCGCGATCATCTGCGGCCTCTTCACCGGCGCGTTGGTCAGTCGGGCCGCCTGGGAGACCTCCCGGCCGCAACCCGACCGGGCCGAGGCCGGCGCCGTTCTGGCCACGGTCTTTCCCGGCCACAGCCTCGGCGAGATCGACACTCCGCCCGCGCTCTTCGTGGTCTACGGGCACGCGCTGCGTCTGACCACCGTGAAGACCCTGGTGTTGGGTGACGGCGGGGAATACCAGGAGAGCGCCACCAGCGCCGCCGCCCTCGGCGCGCCGCCGGTGCCCACCGAGCAGATCGTCGCGGTGGCCCGGCAGCGCCTGACCGGTGCCGGCTGGCAGGTGTACGACCCGCAGGTGACCGAGGGCACGACCTGCGCCGACAAGACGTGTGCCACTCCGCGGGCGATCACCGACACCACACTGCTCGCCCGGCGTGGCGACACCATCCTGAACGCCTCGGTCTCGTCGCAGACCGCCGTCGACGCCCCCTACCTGTCGGTCGAGCTGCGCCGCGCGCCACCGCCCCTGGTGGTCCCCGCCGGGGTGCTCGGGACGTTGCTGGGGGCGGTGGCGGGTTGGTGGGTGTTCGGATGGGCCAGCCGGCGCACCGAGGGACGACGTCGACGCGGCACGGTGAACGTCCTGGCCGGGGTGGCCGTGGTGCTGTGGTGGCTGCCGGTCCTGCTGGCTGCCCCGCAGCTGCTGCGCCACCACCTCGGCGAGCCGCACCCGGCGTGGCACCCGTTCTGGGAGTGGCTGGGCCAGCCGGCTGCCTCGTTGCTCTTCCTGGTCGGCGCGCTGTGCGTGCTGCTGGCGCTCGGGCTGGCCGCCGGAGCCCGCCGGGACGCCAGGTCCGCCGCCCCGGTCGGCTGACCGCCGCCGGCCGCGACCGCGCGCCGGTCACGGGCCGCCCAGGGCCGGTCCCACCGGCGTACGGCGTGGGACCGGCCGCGACGGGGAGAGTTCGCCGTCACCGACCCGACGCGGGCGTCCGTTACCGGGTGGACCAGCGCTGCGCTCCGGTGCCGTTGCACGTCAGGAGCTGCGTGGTCGTGCCGTTGGCCGTGCCGGCGGAGGTCACGCTCACGCACTTGCCGGCGGAGGTGAGCACGATCGTCCCGTCCGTGCGGAAGGTGAAGCGCTGCGCGGCGGTGCCGTTGCACGTCCAGATCTGCACCCGGGTGCCGTCGGCGCTGGCTCCGCCGTTCACGTCCAGGCACCGGTCGCCGTAGACCCGCAGTTCCCCGGCGGCGGTACGGGTCCAGCGCTGGTTGGTGTTGCCGTGGCAGTCCCAGATGATGGTGGGGGCACCAGCGGTGGTGCTGGCGCCGGAGACGTCCAGGCAACGCCCGGAGGTGGGATTGACCAGGCCGACCGGGGTGCCCACCGGCGGCCCGCCCGCCTGGACCAGGCTGTCGGGCACCGAGCGCAGCGCGTCGTACCAGCGGGCGGCCATCTTGTCGTACCCGCCGGCGTTGGGGTGGACGCCGTCCGCGAGGTCCGCGGTGGTGAGCGCGGCGTGCATGTCGACCAGGTGCACCTTGCTGCCCTTCTGCGCCACGATGCCGGGGATCGCCGCGTTGTACGCCTGCACCCGGGCCTCCCGGTTCGGGTCGGACTCCGGTGTGATGGTGGCGACGAAGATGTCCGCACCCGGGGCCGTCGACCTGATCTTGTCGATGAGACCGGAGAGGCGGGCCGGCGCGTTGGCCACGTCGTAGTTCTGGTTCACGTCGTTCGTGCCGATGTGCAGCAGCACGGTGCGTGGGTCGGTGGCCCGCAACCAGGTGACGATGTTGGCGTCGAGCTGGTCGATGCGCCAGCCCGAGTGACCCTCGTGGTCGTGATCACCGAGGCTGGCCGGCCCGTTGAACCCCGAGCCGACGAAGTCGACCGTGTAACCGCCACCGGCCAGGCGCTGCCACAGGTTGATCCGGTACCCGCCGGGCACGTTGTACCCGTCGGTGATCGAGTCACCGAGTGGCATCACGCGTACGCCGCCGTTCGACTCGGCCTGGGCGGGCGCGACCTGTGCCAGCGCCAGCACGGCGCCGAGGACCAGTCCGAAGCCGCCGGCAGCGGCTCGTCGTGCGTTCCATCGCATGGGTGTTCCCTCTCCTCGCAGGTGGTCCGGGACCTCGGAGGGGTGCGGTCCGCCGAGAACCAGCAACGCCCCGACGCATCCATTGATGCTTGACGATCGTCGGGGTGCCCGGGACAGGGAACGGCACGGGCGCGAGCCGAACGTCGCGCTGGCTGCGCCGAACGGTCCCGCAGGCCAGTCCGGGCTGACTGACGAGGCGCCTCCACCCAGGCGTGCCAGCTGCAGCGGCGGGTAGGCAGCAGCCCGGCGGCATGTCGACACCCGCCGGTCAGGAGGCTCCGATGAGCACGTACCGGGATGATCAGGGCGACACGTTTCCGCCCCCGGAGGCGGATGCCCAAGAGCAGCGGCAGAACGCCGTCGACTACGGGCCGCCGGACCGGGTGTCGGGTGACGTCGACCCGGAAGCGTCCGAGGCGGATCTGGCCGAGCAGGGCGCGCTCCCGGCGGGCACGCTCGAGGAGGCGACGTCGCTGCCGGCCGACGCCAACCCGGCCGACGCCCTCGAACAGCGCCAGGAAATCCCCACCCGCGACGAGGGCCGTCGCACCTGACCATGCACGCCGCCGGCCCGGCCGTCCACACCGGGGGGGGCAGGGCCGCCAACGCGTGTGATGCCTGTGAGTCATCAAGATGACTCACAGGCATCACGCTCGTGCGGACGTCGCACCCGGAGGCTCGGCTCAACCAGCCACGCCCGACCAACCGGCGAAGCCGGCCAGCCAGGGTCAACCGGCGACGACCTGCCAGAGCAGGAAGGCGTTGAGCGCGACCACCAGGACGGCCACCAGGGACGCGGCGGCGGTGGTGAGCGGGTGGTTGACCAGGTTGCCCATCAGGTCGCGTCGGCGGGTGAAGGCGACCACCGGGATCAGCGCGAACGGGATGCCGAAACTCAGGATCACCTGGGACAGCACCAGCGCCTGGGTCGGGTCGAGACCGATGGCGAGCACGGCCAGAGCGGGCAGCAGGGTGACGAGCCGGCGGAGCAGCAGTGGGACCCGCCGCCGCAGGAAGCCCTGCATGATCACCTCCCCGGCGTAGGTGCCGACGCTGGTGGAGGCGAGCCCGGACACCAGCAGGGCGATGGCGAAGCCGAACGCCGCGGCGGTGCCGATGGTCTGGCCGAGCCCGGCGTGCACGCCCTCCAGGCTGTCCGCGCCACCTGGGCCGCCGCCACGGAAGCTCGCGGCGGCGATCAGCAGCATGGCGAGGTTGACCGCGCCGGCGGCGCTCAGGGCGAGCAGCACGTCGGCGCGTTGGCCACGGAACAGGATCCGACGCTCGGTGTCGTCGGTGGCGGGGATGCGGTCGCGGGTCAGCGCGGAGTGCACGTAGATGACGTGCGGCATGACGGTGGCACCGAGGATGCCGGCGGCCAGCAGCACGCTGTCGGTGCCCTGGAGCCGAGGCACCAGGCCGGCCACTGCCGATCCCGGATCGGAGTTGGCCGCGAGCAGGTTCGCCGCGAACGCCAGGACGATCACACCGAGGCCCACCGCGATGGCGATCTCGAAGGCGCGGAATCCGCGCGACCGCAGCGCGAGCACGGCGAACGCGAGGGTGCCGATGATGAGCCCGCCGGGCAGCAGTGGGATGCCGAAGAGCAGGTACAGGGCGACCGCGCCGCCGATCACCTCGGCCAGGTCGGTGGCCATGGCGACCAACTCGGCCTGCACCCACATCACCCGGTTCACCGGCCGGGGCAGCCGCTCCCGGCACAGCTCGGGCAGGCTGCGCCCGGTGGCCAGACCCAGCTTCGCGGTGAGTGTCTGCACCAGCATCGCCATCAGGTTGGCCACGACCACAACCCAGACCAGCAGGTAGCCGTAGCGGGCGCCGGCGGCGGAGTTGGTGGCGAAGTTGCCCGGGTCGACGTACGCCACGGCGGCGACGAACGCGGGGCCGAGCAGGATCAACCGGCCGCGTACCCGCCCACGTGCGCGGGCCACCTGTAGTGGAGTCGCCCTCGACGTCGTCAGCTCGTTGGTGGCCATCGCACACCCTCCCGTCCACACGGATTGCTGCCGGTCCTTTCCCCTCGGGCTGACCCGTCGGTGCCAACCTCTGGCCTGCCGGTGCCACCGCCGTCGACATGCGGGGACATCGCCTGTGACGCGCCGTACCGGAGCGGACACGCCGCGCCGGCCTTGACAGCGCCCCGGCCGCCGATGAAGCTGTCTATTAGTCCTACTGTCGTAGGACAACAGGAAGGATCATCGCGAGTGATCGAGTTCGTACTGGACAGCCGGTCGAAGGTGAACACCTACATGCAGCTCGTGCAGCAGGTGAAACAGGCTCTGCGGGTCGGCCTGCTGACGCCGGGCGACCAGTTGCCGAAGGTTCGGGACGTCGCGCAATCCCTGGCGATCAACCCGAACACGGTGCTGAAGGCATACCGGGAATTAGAGATCGAGGGTCTGGTCGGCGGCCGACCCGGGGTGGGCACGTTCGTCCAGCGCACCCTGGCCGGCGCCTCCCTGCCCAACCAGGCCGAGCTACGCGACGACCTGGTCGCCTGGCTGGACCGGGCGCAGGCCGCCGGCCTCACGGCCGAGGACGTCATCGCCCTGGTGGAGACCACCCTGCGCGCCACCCTCGCCGACGACGTCCCGCGCAAGGAGCACGCATGAGCGGAACGAGAGGACAGAGAATGGACATGGTCTTGGAGGCCGACCGGCTGGGCAAGCGGTACGGCAGCACCTGGGCGTTGCGGGACTGCTCGCTGCACCTGCCGGCCGGTCGGATCGCCGCGCTGGTCGGCCCGAACGGCGCGGGCAAGAGCACCCTGCTGCACCTGGCCGTCGGCCTGCTCAGGCCCGATGCGGGCGCGGTCCGGGTCTTCGGCAGATCCCCGTACGGCGACACGGAGGGCCTGGCCGACATCGGGTTCGTCGCCCAGGACACCCCGCTGTACCGGGACTTCACCGCCGCCGAACTGGTCATCGCCGGCGGCAAGCTGAACAAGCGGTGGGACGCCGCGTTGGCCCGCCAGCGGCTGGCGCAGCTCGGCATCCCACCGGACCGACCGGTCGGCAAACTCTCCGGCGGCCAACGGGCCCAGGTGGCGCTCGCCCTCGCGCTGGCCAAGCAGCCCCGGCTGCTGCTGCTCGACGAGCCGGTGGCCAGCCTCGACCCCCTGGCCCGGCGGGAGTTCCTCCAGTCGTTGATGGGCAGCGTGGCGGACTCCGGCACCACCGTCCTGCTCTCGTCGCACCTGCTGGCCGACCTGGAACGGGTCTGCGACTACCTGATCGTGCTCAACTCTGCCCAGGTGCAGCTCACCGGCACGGTCGACGACCTGGTCGCCGGGCACCGGCACCTGGTCGGCCCTCGGCACGACGGCGGCGTCATCGGGGGCGTCGCCGCCGTGGTCCGGGCCAGCCACACCGACCGGCAGTCCACGCTGCTGGTCCGCACCGACGGCCCGGTCACCGACCCGGCCTGGACGGTCCGCGAGGTGAGCCTGGAGGACGTCGTGCTGGCCTACCTGGCCGACGGCACCACGCAGACCAGTCACAGCGAGTGGGGAGTGGCAGCATGATCTGGCTGACCTGGCGGCAACACCGCAAGCAGGCGTTCTACACCCTGCTGGGGCTCGCGGCGCTCGCCGCTCTGCTGGTGCCGATCGGCCTGGCGATGCGGCACACCTTCGCCGACCTCGGGTTGACGGACTGCGCACGCCAGCTCGCGGACACCAATGTGGCGACGGCGACCCGGGAGGCCTGCGACGCGGGCTTCCGGCGTTTCGGCAACCAGTACGGCAGCCTCAACCTGGTGGCCGTGCTGTTGATCACCCTGCCGGCGCTGGTCGGCCTGTTCTGGGGTGCCCCGCTGGTCGCCCGCGAGGTGGAGCACGGCACGCACCGGTTCGTCTGGACCCAGGGCGTCGGCCGCACCCGCTGGGCTCTGGTGAAGTTCGGGCTGGTGAGCGCGGCCGTGGTGATCCTCGCGGCGGTCTACGGGTTGGGCATGTCGTGGTGGGTCGACCCGCTCACCCAGGCCGCGTACGAGGGCCGGTTCGGCATGATCGTCTTCGACCTGCAGGGCATTGTCCCGATCGGGTACACCCTGTTCGCCGTGGCGCTGGGCGTCTTCGCCGGCACCGTCTGGAAGCGGATGCTGCCCGCCATGGGCATCACCCTCGCCGGGTTCATCGGCGTACGGGCGGCGGTGGAGCTCCTGGCCCGACGGCACTACCAGCCGGCCCGCACCCAGACCTTCCCGATCGAGGGAGAAGGGCCACCGGAGATGAGCCGGGGAGACTGGATCCTCGCCCAGGGCGTCCGGAACCCCGACGGCACGATGATCGCCGAGGGCGGCCGGATCCAGTGCCCGCCGGGTGGCAAGGGGCCGGAGGGCCGGGTCTGCGGTGCGGAACTGGGACTTGAGCCGGGCGCGTACAACTGGCAGTTGTACCAACCGGCGGACCGGTTCTGGCTGTTCCAGGGCATCGAGACGGGCGTCTTCGTCACCCTCGCCGTGCTCCTGCTCTATCTGGCGGTGCGCCGGATCCGCCGGATCGCCTAGCGGGGCGACGGGTGCTCGTCGGGGGGCGGGGGCCTCGACGAGCACCCGTCAGCACAGTCGGATTCCGGCCCGTCGCCAACGGACCGCGCCCCCGGTGGGTCGACCACCGGGGGCGCATTCGTCGAGCGGGTCAGCCGGCCAGTCGCCGGTAGCGGGCGACCGAGAGCGGCAGGAAGACCGCGACCAGGACGACCGGCCAGAGCACCGCCAGCCACGGATAGTGCTGCGCCGCCCACGAGTCACCGCCCCAACCGGGGTTGCCGAACAGCTCGCGGGTCGCGCCGACGGTTGCCGACAGCGGGTTCCAGGCGGCCACCGCACCGAGCCACGCGGGCATGGTGGACGGTGCGACGAACGCGTTGGAGAGGAAGCCGAGCGGAAACTCCAGGGTCTGCACGGCCACCACGGCCGTCTGCCCGCGGGTGACCAGGCCGAGGAAGATGCCGACCCAGATCAGGGCGAAGCGCAGCAGCAGGATCAGTCCCACCGCCGCGAGCGTGGCACCGGCCCCGCCGTGCGCACGCCACCCGATGGCGAGACCGGTCAACAGCAGGACCGCGAGGGTGACCAGGGCGAACAGCATGTCGGCCACGGCCCGGGCCACCAGCGGGGCCAGCGGTGAGACGGGCATCGACCGGAGCCGGTCGGTCACCCCGCGCTCCAGGTCCTCGGCGACGGCGATCGTGGTGAGGCTGATGCCGAACACCATGGTCATCACGTACATGCCGGGCATCAGGAACTCCCGGTAGCTGCCGCCGCCGGGCACCTGCAACGCGCCACCGAACAGGTAGGCGAACATCAGCACGATCAGGATGTTGAAGCCGAGCGAGGCGATCAGCGGGCCGGGATCACGTCGCCACCGGGCCAGGCCGCGCCAGATCAGGGTGCCGCTGTCGGTCAGGAGTGCGGGCCGGCCGGGCGTCAGGTCCACCGCCGGGGCCGGCATGCTCGTCGCGCTCATGCCGCCACCTCCTCGGCGGTCCGGGTCCGGTGCCCGGTGAGGTGCAGGAACACGTCGTCCAGGGTGGGACGGCGCAGCGCGACGTCCGCCACCGGGACGTTCACGGCGTCGAGCGCCCGCAACACGTCGACGAGCGCACCGGCCTGGTGGCCGATTCGGACGCTCACCATCCGCCGGTCCGCGTCGACCGTCGGCTCGCGGTCGGCCACCCGGCGCACCTGGGCGACGGCGGCGGCGAGGTCGGTCGGGGCCGCGACGACCACCTCGATCCGATCGCCGCCGAGCTGGGTCTTGAGGTCGTCCGGGGTGCCCTCGGCGATCACCCGGCCGGCCTCGACCACCGAGATCCGGTCGGCGAGTTGGTCGGCCTCGTCCAGGTGCTGGGTGGTGAGCAGCACTGTGGTGCCGGTGCGCACCAACTCCCGGACCGACTCCCACACCTCGTTGCGGCCACGCGGGTCCAGCCCGGTGGTGGGTTCGTCGAGGAAGAGGACCGCGGGAGCCAGGATCATGCCGGCGGCCAGGTCGAGCCGACGGCGCATGCCCCCCGAGTACGTGCTGACCGGCTGCTCGGCCGCGTCGGCGAGACCGAAGCGTTCCAGCAGCTCGACCGCCCGCTGCCGGGCCCGGCGGCGACCCAGGTGGAACAGCCGGCCGAAGAGCACAAGGTTCTGCCGGCCGCTCAGGGCCTCGTCGAGCGCGGGATGCTGCCCCACCAGCCCGATGCGGTAGCGGACCTGGTCGGGCTGGCGGGTCACGTCGAACCCGGCGACCTCGGCGCGGCCCTCGTCCAACCGCAGCAGGGTGGACAGGATCCGTACCGAGGTGGTCTTGCCGGCCCCGTTCGGGCCGAGCAGGCCGCACACGGTGCCCGGCCGCACCCGCAGGTCGAAGCCGTCCAGCGCGTAGCGGTCCCGATATCGCTTACGCAGCCCTTCCGCCACTATCGCGTCGTCTCTCGTCGTCACAGCGCTCCCCTCCCGCAGGCGTCCAACCGCCGTTACCGTACAACATACGGTAGGGAATACGGGAACGTTGCCTCGATTAGGTTCGGCAGATGACGATCTCCTTGGACGGTCGGCGGTTCCGGGCCTTGGCGGACGTGGTGGCCGGCGAGGTTGGCACGCAGACCGTGTTCGCGTACCACGAGCGGGCCGGCGAGGTGTGGGCCGAGTACGCAGGCGGGTCCATCCGACGTGGCCACCTGGTCGGCACCCGTACGGGCGACCGACTGGACTTCCGGTACGTCCAGCTCAACACCGACGGTCAGACGTCCTCGGGGCACTGCGTCTCGGAGGTGTCGGTGCTGCCCGACGGTCGGGTCCGGCTGCACGAGACCTGGTCGTGGGAGTCCCGGCCGGGCAGCGGCAGCAGCGTGGTGGAGGAGGTGCCGGCTCCCTGACGGTTCACCGACGGGGCAGTCGCGGCTACGCGGGCTCAGTGCTCGCGGCCTGGCCGACGACACCGACGTTGAGCGGGTCGGCCAGGAGCTTGTCGAACGCCAACTCGGCGGCGCCGATCAGGACGGCGTCGCGGCCCAGGGCCGCCGCGCGCAGCCGCAGGTGCTCGCGGGAGGCCGGCAGCGGCATGGTGTCGAGTCGATCGCGTACCACTTCGGCACCCGCGGTGAAGATGTCGCGGAGAGTTCCACCGAACACCACGGCGTCCGGGTTGACCACGTTGACCAGGTTGGCCACACCGAAGCCGAGCCAGTCGGCGACCTGCTCGACCGCCTCCCGGGCGGTCCGGTCCCCTTCGGCGGCCGCGCGCAGCACCTCGGCCACCGCCCCACGGTCGCTCGGGTCCAGGCCCGCGTGCCGCAGCAACGCGGCTTCGGAGATCTCGGTCTCCCAGCAGCCGCGTGAGCCGCAGCCGCAGGGCAGACCGTTCGGGTTGACGACCATGTGGCCGACCTTGCCGCTGTGGCCACGGTGGCCGATGATCAGTCGACCGCCGACGATGATGCCGGCACTGATGCCCCGGTCGCCGTGCAGGTAGATGACGTCGTCGATGCCCACCGCCACACCCCGTACGTGCTCGGCCAGGCCTGCGATGTCGGCCAGGTCACCGGCCACGAAACCCGGGCCGGCGCGGAACTCCGCCGCCAGCGCGGTGCCGAGCGTCTCGTCCACGCCGGCGATCCGGATCCTGCCGTCCGGTTCCCGGGTGGTGTCGGTGACCGCGACCGCGCCGCCGACCAGCAGCGCGTCGGGGGCCACGGAGCGTTCCATGTCACGGACCAGGTCGGCGAGAGGCCCGACGGCGTCGATCGCCGACATGCCACCGGGTCGAGGGATCTCTCGCAGATCGAGGATCTGCCCACCGAGACCGACCCGGGCGGCGCGCAGCCGGTCGGCGTCGATGCTCAGGGCGTGTGCGTAGACCCGGTCGGAGCGCGGGCTGACCACCAGCGAGGGCCTGCCGGCGCGGCGGGCGGTGGTGGGTGCCTCCTCGGTGACCAGTCCGCTGGCCACCAGATCGGCGGCGAGGGCGCCGATGGTGCTGCGGTTGAGGCCGAGCCGACCGGTGAGCTCGGCCCGGGACGTCGGCCCGTGCAGGTGGACGTAGCGCAGCACGGCGCCGAGGTTCTGTCGCCGGATCTCCTCCTGGCTGGCGCCGGGGACGGACGGCAGCGGGGAGTCGGTGTTGCGGCCGACGCCGGCTGGCCTGGACCGGACGGGTGACGCCACGGTCAGACCTCCTTCCGGGTCGGTGCCGGGTGGTGCGGGGCTGTCAGGACGACGATGGGTCCCGGAAGAGGAGATCCGGGACCCATCGGCGTTGCTGCCTACCGTGCGGTGATTACTTGGTGAGCGGCGCGAGCTTCGGGTCGTTGGCGTACGCCTCAGCCGCGTTCGCCTTGGTGACGGCGACCGGCGGGAGCAGGTACGTGTCGACGACCTTGCTGCCGTTGTTGTAGGACTTGGTGTCGTTCACCTGCGGGGCGTTACCGGCCTGGAGAGCCTTGACCATGTTGATGGTCTCCTTCACCAGGTTGCGGGTGTCCTTATTGATCGTCATGTACTGCTCGCCAGCGACGATCGACTTGACCGACTCAACCTCGGAGTCCTGACCGGTGACGACCGGGGTCGGCTTGCCAGCACCCTTGACCGAGGTCAGGATGGCGCGGGCCAGCGTGTCGTTCGGGGAGAGGACGCCGTCCAGCTCCTTGTTGCCGTAGGTCGAGGTCAGCAGCTGGTCCATGCGGGCCTGCGCACCCTCGGCCTTCCAGCCCTGGATGGCGGTCTGCTTGACGTCCTTCTGACCCGAGGCGACGACCACGTTGCCCTTGTCGATCTCCGGCTTGAGCACGTCCATCGCGCCGTTGAAGAAGACACCGGCGTTGTTGTCGTCCGGCGAGCCGGAGAACAGCTCGATGTTGTACGGGCCGTTCGGCTTCTTGGCCTTCATGCCTTCCAGCAGGGCCTGGCCCTGGAGCTGGCCGACCTTGAAGTTGTCGAACGCGACGTAGTAGTCGAGGTCCGGGGTGTTGGTGATCAGCCGGTCGTAGGCGATGACCTTCACGCCGGCCTGGTGGGCCGCCGCGACCTGGGTCGACAGCTGCGCCGCGTCGGTCGCGCCGATGACGATGACCTTGGCACCCTTGGTGACCATGGCGGTGATCTGAGCCTGCTGGTCGGCGACAGTGGTCGACGCGCCGGCGTACTGCACGTCACCCTGGAAGCCGGCCTCCTTGAGGCCGTTGGTGAACAGGTCACCGGCGAGGACCCAGTTCTCCGAGGTCTTGGCCGGGAGGGCCACGCCGATCAGCGAGTTCGCCGCGAAGCCCTTGGCGGCCTCGCCGCCGGAGTCGCTGTCGCCGTCACGGCCGGAGCCGCAGCCGGCGAGGGCCAGCATGGCGGCGGCGCTGATGGCCACCACCGACGTGCCGAAGAATTTACGCATGGTGAGGACTTGCCTTTCTAGATGGTGAGGCGGGTGGAGAGGTCGGTGGCCGTCAGCCGGACACCGCTGCCTTGGCGGGCTCGCGCTCCGCGTCCGGCGGTGAGGCGGGTGGGGCGGAGTCGTCGCGGCGGAAGGGCCGCATCAGGCTCCCGACGATCGAGAAGCGCCCCTGGCTCTTGTTGTAGACGTCGATCGCGACTGCCAGCAGCAGGACCAGGCCCTTGATGATCTGGACGCGGTCGGTGCCGACACCCATGAGCTGGAGGCCGTTGTTGAGCACGGCCATGACGAGACCACCGACGATGGAGCCGCTGATGGTGCCGATACCGCCGGCGACTGCCGCGCCACCGATGAAGACCGCGGCGATGGCGTCCAGCTCCCAGCCGTTGCCGTCCTGCGGACCGGAGGCCGCCGAACGGGCCACGAAGATCATGCCGGCCAGTGCGGCCAGGACGGACATGTTCATCATGACGAAGAAGTTGACCCGCTTGAGCTTCACGCCGGACAGCTCGGCCGCCCGGGAGTTGCCGCCCACCGCGTAGATGTGCCGACCACCGGCAGTGTTGCGGGTGTAGAAGGAGTACGCGATCACCAGGACCAGCAGGATGATGCCGGAGATCGGGAAGCTGGTGCCGACGCGACCGCTGGCGAAGCGCAGCGCCGCGAAGGCGATCACGCCGACCATGATGGCCATCCGCAGGATGGAGATCCACATCGGCGCCGGGTCGGCGTCCATTGCCCGTCGGGTCTTGCGGGCCTGGATCTCGCGCCACACCACCGCCACCGCCGCGACCAGACCGAGCAGCAGCGTGGCGTTGTTGTAGCCGGTGTTCGGACCGAACTCCGGAAGGAAGCCGGAGCCGATTTCCCGGAAGCCCTCCGGCACCGGGACGGTGCTCGCGTTACCGATGAACTGGTTGCCGCCGCGGAACAGCAGCATGCCCGCCAGGGTGACGATGAACGCCGGCACCCCGATGTAGGCCACCCAGAAGCCCTGCCAGGCGCCGATCACCGCGCCGATCGCGAGGCCGAACAGGATGGCGGCGGGCCAGGGCAGATCCCACTCGGTCATCGACTTGGCGACCAGGATGCCCGCGAAGGCGGCGACGGAGCCGACCGACAGGTCGATGTGCCCGGCGACGATCACCATGAGCATGCCGATGGCCAGGATCAGAATGTAGGAATTCTGCTGGAACAGCGCGATCAGGTTGTCCGACCGCAGGGTGAGGCCATCGGTCAGGATCTGGAACAGGACGACGATCGCCACCAGGGTGAAGATCATTCCGAACTGTCGAGCGTTGGAGGTGGTGCCTCCGAACAGGTTCTTCTGAAGGTCCTTCAATCGGCTCATCGTGTGGCCATCTTCTTCGTCGAGGTCATCTGCTTCATGAGGTTTTCCGGGGTGGCGTCCGCCCGGGCGATCTCGCCCGTGATGGCACCTTCGAACACGGTGTAGATGCGGTCGCACAGCCCGATCAGCTCAGGCAGCTCCGAGGAGATGACGATGACGCCCTTCCCCTGGTCGGCGAGCCGCTGGATGATGCCGTAGATCTCGTACTTGGCACCCACGTCGATGCCGCGTGTCGGCTCGTCGAGGATCAGCAGGTCCGGGTCGGTGAACATCCACTTCGCCAGGACGACCTTCTGCTGGTTGCCGCCGGAGAGCTTGGAGACGCTCTCGTCGACCGTCGGGGCCTTGGTCCGCAACTCCTTGCGGTACGACTCGGCCGCCTGGTATTCCTCGACCTCGCTCAGGACGCCGCGGTGCGAAATCTTGGACAGCTTGGCCGCCACCGTCGAGGCCTTGATGTCGTCGAGCAGGTTGAGGCCGATCGCCTTGCGGTCCTCGCTGACGTACGCGAGCCCGTTGTCGATCGCGTCCGCGACCGACTTCAGGACGATCTCCTTGCCGTCCTTGATGATGGTGCCCGACTCGAACACCCCGTACGAGCGGCCGAAGATGCTCATAGCGAGTTCGGTACGGCCCGCGCCCATCAGACCGGCGAAGCCGACGATCTCGCCGCGGCGCACCACGAAGCTCTCGTTCTTGCAGACCTGCCGGTCGGCGGAGATCGGGTGCCGGACGTTCCAGTTGCGAACCTCGAAGAAGACCTCGCCGATCTTCGGCGTGTGGTCCGGGAACCGACTGCTCAGCTCTCGGCCGACCATGCCCCGCACGATCCGGTCCTCGTCGACCCCGTCCGCCTTGACGTCGAGGGTCTCCACGGTCCGGCCGTCGCGCAGGATGGTGATCTGGTCCGCGATCGCCTCGATCTCGTTGAGCTTGTGCGAGATCATGATCGAGGTGATGCCGCGGGAGCGGAACCCACGCAGCAGGTCCAGCAGGTGCTTGGAGTCGGCCTCGTTCAGCGCCGCGGTGGGCTCGTCCAGGATGAGCAGCTTCACGTCCTTGGCGAACGCCTTGGCGATCTCCACGAGCTGCTGCTTGCCGACCCCGATGTCCTTGATCAGGGTGTCCGGGTCCTCTTGCAGACCGACCCGGGCCATCAGGTCCAGCGCCATCCGGTTCGCGGCCTTCCAGTCGATCGCGCCCCGCTTGCGCGGTTCGTTGCCGAGGAAGATGTTCTCGGCGATCGACATTCCGGGAATGAGCGCGAGCTCCTGGTGGATGATCACGATGCCGGCGTTCTCACTGGCCCGGATGTCGGAGAACTTGCTCTCCGACCCCTGGTAGATGATCTGGCCGTCGTAGGTGCCGTGCGGGTAGACCCCACTGAGCACCTTCATCAGGGTGGACTTGCCCGCGCCGTTCTCGCCGCAGATGGCATGGATCTCGCCGGCGCGAACCACCAGGTTGACGTCGGAGAGGGCCTTGACTCCAGGGAACTCCTTGGTGATGGAGCGCATCTCAAGGAGGATGGGCACGTCGCTCATCGCTCGTACCACCTCGCCAACGTCATCGGTTGCCTCCGGAAGGTTGAACCTTCACTTGGTTTTGTTGTTGACGGCAACGTATTGCGGCCAGAGGGTCATCCGCAAGGCGAGGGCCTGTTGAAAATGTAACAATCCGGCAATATAGACGTCACACTGTCTTCGCCCGTCACAGCCGCCCCCGCAGTCACTCCGGGCACCCTCGCGCGCCGGTGGCAACGTTGTCAAATGGCAGCGACGCCGCCGTTGGCTCCAGCCGCCCTTGACAAGCCCCACCACCAGGGGTGATCCACAGCGGCCGGACAAACAACGACCCACCCGCGCGCCCGCCACCATCGAAAGATCTTGATCGGACCGCGACGCCGACGCCTCCTCGGAGCCGCCACGGCGACCCTCGACCAACGGTGTGACCCACGCCTCTACGGATGGCCCGGATCGACGACGGTCGCCGTGACACGCCCGCCACCAGGAGAGGGATCCGCGCCTTAACGCCCATTAAGGCCGATTCGCGGCCGTCGACCGCGATCCGACCGGTCAGCTCGGGCGCAGCACCGCCTTGATCACGCCGTTCTCTCGGCGGTCGAAGCTGCGATAGAAATCGGGAGCGTCGTCAAGGGTGCCGTGGTGGGTGACGATCATGCTGGGCCGCGCTCGGCCCGCAACGACCAGGTCCCGCAGCAGGACGGTGTAGCGGCGGTCGTGGGTGCGACCGAACCGGACCGCCACTCCCTTGCTGAACAGCGCTCCCCACGGCGCGACCAGGTTCTCGTGACCGTCCGCGCCAGGGCCCGGGTGTGGGTCCCGGTCCGGGTACACACCGGCGACCGCGATCGCGCCAGCGGCATTGACCAGTCGGGCCGCGTCGGCGATGACCTGGTTCGGACGCTCCCGCTCGGGGTGCTCCCGGTCACGGGCCTGGAACCCGACCGCGTCGATGACCTTGTCCACCCCGCCCAGCTTCTCCTCGCCGAGCGGCAGCCCGGTCCGGGCCCGGTCGGCGCGGATCTGCTCGACCGGGTCGCCCCGGCGGAAGTCGATCGGCACGGCGCCCATCTCGCCGGCCTTGTCGAGCCGGGCGTCGACACCGTCGACGCAGTACACGACCCGGGCACCCCGGAGCAGCGCCGAGTACGCGCTCAGCAAACCGATGGTGCCGGCGCCGAACACGGCCACCGTGTCACCCGGCTCGACCCCGGCGAGGGTGGCCGCGGCGTGCCACCCGGTGACGAACGCGTCGGCGAGCAGCACGAAGTCGTCCTCGTACGCGTCCCCCGGGTCCCCGGGCACGGGTACGCAGTTGGCGTCGGCCCACGGCACGCGCAGCAGGTCGGCCTGTGCGCCCCGGTACGGACCCATTCCGGCGTAGCCGTACGCCGCGCCCGGCCCCTCGGCACGGGCCCGCAGACAGGCTGCCGAGAGCCCTCGCGCGCACATCACGCACGTCCCGCAGAACAGGTGCGTGGGGATCACCACCCGCGTGCCCGGCCGGACGGTCTGCACCGCGCTGCCGACCTCCTGCACCACACCCAACGGTTCGTGACCCAGCACGAGGCCGGGCTCGGCGCTGGTCCGTCCGTCGTACATGTGCAGGTCGGTGCCGCAGAGGGCGGCGGAGGTGATCCGCACGACCGCGTCGGTCTCCGCCTCCAGCGTCGCGTCGGGCACCTCCCGCACGGCGACGGTCCGGACGCCCGTGTAGACGACGGCTCTCATCCCGGCACTCCTGTTCGGCAGCGGAAGGCCGGTCTTCCCCCGACTGCGCCGTTCATGCCGCTGGAATCGGCAACCGGGTTGGCGGCGGTGCTATCTTAGGTACCCTAAGTTACTTCCTAGCCAGCCAAAGGAACGGCATGCCACGGCAGGGACTGACCAGCGCGCGCGTCGCGGCCGCCGCAGCCGAGCTGGCGGACTCGGTCGGCCTGTCCCGGTTGACCGTCGCGGCCGTCGCCCGGCATTTCGGCGTCTCGGACGCCGCCCTGTACGTGCACGTCCGCAGCCGGGACGCGTTGATCGAGCAGGTCGCGATCCGCGCGGCGGCCGGGTTCGCCGACGCACTCGCGATCGCCGTGGCTGGCCGGGCGGGCCACCAGGCCCTCGTCGGGTTCGCCGACGCCTGGCGCGCGTTCGCCGTCACGCACCCGGGGCAGTACGCCGCGACCCAGCTCCCGTTGCCGGCCGAGGTCGGCACGAGTTCGACGGGGCACCTGCGCCTCATCGAGCTGAGTTACGCGATGCTGCGCGGTTACGGGCTCGACGAGCCCGCTCTGACCGACGCGTTGCGATTCGTCCGCAGCACCCTGCACGGTTTCGTGAGTCTCGAGTCGGCGGACGGCTTCGGGCATCCCCGCGCCGTCGACGCGTCCTGGCACTCGATCCTCGACGCGGTGCACACCACAGTGAGCAACTGGCCGACCGGAACGCGGGAGCAACAGTGACCAGTCACGATCACCATGTCGAGTCGGCCGACGGGACCCGCCTGGTGGTCCGGCGTCTGGGTGCCGGCGACCCCGTCGTCCTCGTGCACGGCTCGGGCGGCGGGCTGCACTCCTGGGCCACTGTCGCGGACGACCTGGCCCACGACCACGAGGTGTGGATGCCGGCCCGGCGCGGCTACGGTCCCAGCGACGTCCCGCCCGGCCCCAAGTCCTTCGCGGAGGAGACCGCCGACCTGACCGCCGTCATCGCGGCGGCCCGCCAGCCCTCCGGCAAGCCGGTCCATCTCGTCGGAGCGTCCTACGGAGCGACAGTGGCGTTGCACACCGCCTCGGCCGATCCGCGCGACGTACGCTCGCTGGCCGTCTTCGAGCCGCCGCTCTTCGCGGCCGGAGCGGAGGTCGCACCCCTGCTCGACGCGTACCGTGCAGCCTTCGAGCGCGACGACGCCGGGGCGATGGCAGCGGCGTTGAACGGCGTGACACGGGTTCCGGCTGAGGTCGTCGCCGCCTTCGCCGCTGCGGCCGGCGACCGGACGCCCGACCCGGTCGAGGCGCGGCGGTCGGCGATCGGTTGGCTGCACGATCTCGAGGCCCTCGCCGGGGACAGCACGGACATCGCCCGGTGGTCCTCGATCACCGTGCCGACTCTCGTGCTGTCCGGCGCCGACACGTGGGAGCCGATGCCCACGACGACGCACACCCTCGCGGCCACGATTCCGGCCGCGCGCCACGTCGTCTGGCCGGGCCAGTCACACTTCGCGACGATGACGGCACCAGCTCTGGTCGCCGACACCCTGCGGCAGTTCTTCGCCGAGATCTCGGCGACCTAGCCGAGACCTCGGGGTCGACGTGACGGCGACCGGTGACCCACCCACCGGCGCGAGGTGGTGGGCCATCACCATCGACTGAGCTGGCGGGGCCGGCACGGTCCACACCGGACGTAGCATCGGCGAGGCACGATATTCAGGCGGACCACCCACCGACCGGATCGGGCACCCGACATGACGACCGAGCAGACCACGTCTCCCCCGCGTACCGGCGTCGGCATCACGGCCACCGGTCTCGGCCGCACCGTCCCAGGCGGCCGCCGCATCCTCGACGACATCTCGCTGACCATCCAGCCCGGCGAGGTCGTCGCCGTCATCGGCGTGAGCGGCGCCGGCAAGACCACCCTGCTGGAGACGCTCGCCCGGGTACGACGGCCGACGACGGGCACCGTGGCACACGACGGGGCCGACGCGGTCCACGCGATCGGCTTCGTGCCCCAGGACGACATCATCCACCGCGAGCTGCCACTGGCCCGGACCCTGCGGTACGCGGCCCGGCTACGCCTCCCATCCGGGACCGGGCCGACCGAGATCAGCGACCGGGTCGCCGAGGTGCTCGCCGAACTGCGGCTCGCCGAGCGGGCCGCGGTGCCGGTGGGCCGGCTCAGCGGCGGTGAGCGCAAGCGCGCCAGCATCGCCGTCGAGCTGCTCGACCGGCCCGGGGTGTTCTTCCTGGACGAGCCCACCTCCGGGCTGGACCCGGCGATCGCCGTGGAGTTGCTCCGGGTGCTGCGCACCCTCGCCGACGCGGGGACCACAGTCGTGCTCACCACCCACCAGATCACCGACGTGGACCACTGCGACCGGGTCGTGGTGCTGACCCGCCAGGGCCGCCTGGCGTTCACCGGCACACCTCCCGCCGCCCGGGAGTTCTTCGGCCTGCGGTCCCTCGCGGAGGTGCATCTGCGCCTCGACGAGGAACCCGACCCGGCCGCCTGGCCCCACCGTTTCGCCGCTCAGCGCGACGCCGGCCCGCCGGTCCGCGCGACCGACCAGTGCGACGTTTCCGCGCCAGCGCCCCGGCGGGTCGGCCGGTTGCGTCAGTGGGCCGTCCTCACCACGCGCAACGCGGAGATCGTCGTCCGCAACCGGCTGACCCTGGCGATCCTGCTCGGTTCGCCGCTGATGGTGCTCGGCATGTTCGCGCTGCTGTTCCGGCCAGGTGCGTTCGACCCGACCCGGCCGAGCCCGACGGTGACCGTGATGATCCTGTTCTGGATCGCGTTCGGCGGCTTCTTCTTCGGGCTGACCTACGGGCTGCTGCAAATCTGCACCGAGTTGCCGATCCTGCGCCGCGAGCGGCTGGCGGGCGTCCGGCTGGCGCCGTACCTGATGGGGAAGGTCGCTGTGCTGCTTCCGCTGCTGGCCCTGGTGGACCTGGCCTTGCTCGGGGTGTTGCGCGGCATCGACCGGCTGCCACCGGTCGGCGGCCGGGACTTCGCCGCCCTGTACGCGACCCTGCTGCTCTCCTCGGCGGCGGCGCTCGCCCTCGGCCTGCTGTGCTCCGCGGCCGTCTCCGACGCGGCCCAGGCGACGCTCATGCTGCCGATGCTCTGCTTCCCGCAGGTGCTGTTCGTCGGCGCGATCCTGCCGGTGCCCGCCATGGCGACCGGCGGTCAGTGGCTCAGCCACGCGATGTCGAACCGGTGGGCGTTCGAGGCCCTTGGGCACACCGCCGGGGTGGAGCAGCTCTGGCGTAACGGTGGTTCCCCGCTCGGCCCGCCGCTGCTCGCCACGTACGGTGACAGCTTCTCCCGGCCGGTGTGGGTCAACTGGCTGGTGCTCGGCGGTTTCGTGCTGCTCTTCCTGTGCGCCACCTGGGCGGTGCTGGCACGACGGGACTCCCGTGGAACGACCTGAGCCGCCGCGCACCTCCCCGACCGCCTTGCCGGGATATGCCGCCACCGGGCGGATCGACGAGCTGCGCGCCACCGAGTACCGCCACCTGGACACGGACGGGCAGGTGTATCTCGACTACGCCGGGGCCGGGGTGGCGGCACAGGCCCAGGTACGCCAACACCACGATCGGCTGCTCGCCGGGCTGTACAGCAATCCCCACTCGGAGAACCCCACCAGCGCGGCGGCAGGTTCCCTGGTGGACTCGGCCCGACGCGCGGTGCTCGACTTCTTCCACGCCGACCCGGCCGAGTACGCGGTCGTCTTCACCCCGAACGCCAGCGGCGCCTGCCGGCTGGTCGGCGAAGCGTACGACTTCGGCCGGGCCTCGTCGCTGGTGCTGACCTGGGACAACCACAACTCGGTCAACGGCATCCGGGAGTACGCCCGGGCGGCCGGCGGGGCCGTGCGTTACGTACCGCTGAGCGGGCCGGAGCTGCGGGTCGCCGAATCGGATCTGACCAGGGTGCTCGACGCCGGTCCGCGCGGGCTGGCCGGACGGTGGGGTCGTCCGGGCCGCCGGGGGTTGTTCGCCTATCCGGCGCAGAGCAACTTCTCCGGCGTGCAGCACCCGCTGAGCTGGGTGGAGTTGGCCCACCAGCACGGGTACGACGTGCTGCTCGACGCCGCCGCCTTCGCGCCGACGAACCGGTTGGACCTCAGCGTCGTCCGGCCGGATTTCGTGTGTCTGAGCTGGTACAAGCTCTTCGGCTATCCCACCGGGGTCGGCGCGCTGCTGGCCCGGCGCGATGCGCTGGCCCGGCTGCGCCGGCCGTGGTTCGCCGGCGGCACGATCCGCGCGGTCAGCGTGCAGGGCGACTGGCACCGGTCGATGGATGACGAGTCTGCGTTCGAGGACGGCACGCTCAACTTCCTGAGCATCCCGGACGTGGAGTTCGGGCTGCGCTGGCTCGACTCGATCGGCGTCGATCTCGTGCACACCCGCGTCGGCCTGCTCACCGAATGGTTGCTGGAGCGGCTGGTCACCCTGCGGCACGACACCGGTGGGCCGCTGGTCCAGGTGTACGGGCCGACGACGGGTGCGGCGCGCGGCGCGACGGTGACCTTCAACCTCCGCCATCCGGACGGCACGCTGGTCGACGAGCGGTTGGTCGCACGGGAAGCCGCAGCGGCCGGCTTTTCCCTGCGTACCGGCTGTTTCTGCAACCCGGGCGCGGGTGAGGGCGCGTTCGGCATCAGGAGGGAGTCGCTGCGGCGGCGGTTGTTGGCGCGGGTCGACACGATCGACCAGTATCTCGCCGCGTTGCGGCTGCCGACGGGCGGCGCGGTCCGCGTCTCGTTCGGACTGGCCTCCACCGCGACCGACGCGGAACGCTTCGTCGCCTTCGTCCAGTCGACCTGGCTGAACCGTGAGGTCGGCGTCGAGGCTGCTCTGCCGCCCCGGCTGCGGTGTTGACCTGACCGACGGCGCGCTAGCTGACCTGGGCCACGGGCGCCGGGCGGTGCTTGATCTCCTCCATGAACGGGAACTGGGCGGTGAGCTCGGCGATCGTCATCCCGGCCTGCCAGGCCGCCGCCACCTTGGCGACCTGCAACAGGTCCATGACGTCGCCGCGCGCGAGGACTTCGCCCGAGACCCGCAGATCGATCATGAAATATCGGGCCTGCGAACCCAGCTTCACGCAGACCACGCCCTGCTCGGAGTGCAGCTCGGCGCAGGTGAACCGGCTCCGCCCCTGCTCGGGGGCGGTGACCCGGCCGAGATCGAGCCCATGACGGGCAGCGGTTTCGATGAGCGCGGGGGCCAGGCCACCCCGCTCGACCAGATCCGGGTAGAGGCGCACACCCAGCGCCGTCGACGCGTCGCTCATGACTGACTCCCACTTCCTTGTGACAGAGACCAGCAGCGCGCAGGTTACGGGGAGGTTTCCCGCTCGCCTCGCCATCCTGTCCCGGGTGGACGCCTCACGGCAATAGGAAGGGTCGATTCGACCGCTATCGAGTAGTACTCGACCGCGGCGACCTGCTTCGATGCGGCGACTGCCGTCCACCTCGGAGACATCGATCGACCTGGTGATCCGGTCGCCCACCGGTACTCCACCGATCACTGCGCAGCATCGGGCGGTAACGGACGGTTGGCATATTGGAAACAGTCTTGACAGAAGGTCATGATATCGACATGCTTCATTCTAGAGAGCGCTCTCCGCCTCTCCGCCACGCAGCCTCCGCTACCCCCTCGCTGAGGAGCCTCCCGTGTTCACAGCCCGCCCCAGACTCCGTTTCCGCCCTCTCGTACTCATGGCGGCCGCCCTCGTCGCGACCGCCGCGGCGCTAGTCGTCCCGCCGCATCCCGACCGGGCCGAGGCCGCCATCGGCCCGATCAGCTGGCAGGACGAGTTCAACTCCCCCGCCGGCACGCCTGTCGACCAGAACAAGTGGCGGTTCGACATCGGCGGCAGCGGCTGGGGCAACAACGAGCGGCAGTACTACACGAACAGCACCAGCAACGCCGTCCACGACGGCCAGGGCAACCTCGTCATCACGGCCCGCCGGGACAACCCCGGCAACTACCAGTGCCACTACGGGCGCTGTGAGTACACGTCGGCCCGACTCCTGTCGGCGGCCACCTTCACCCAGACGTACGGTCGGTTCGAGGCGCGGATCAAGATCCCGCGCGGTCAGGGCATCTGGCCCGCGTTCTGGATGCTCGGCACCGGCGGCGGCTGGCCCGACGCCGGCGAGATCGACATCATGGAGAACATCGGCCGGGAGCCCAACACCGTGTACGGCACGGTGCACGGACCCGGCTACTCGGGCGGCGGCGGCATCACCGGCAGCCGCACCGTCGGGGCACCGCTCGCCGACGACTTCCACACCTACCGGGTCGACTGGGAGCCGAACGTGATCACCTGGTACCTGGACGGGGTGCAGTACCACCGGGTCGACCCCGCCCGACTCGGCGGCAACCGCTGGGCGTTCGACCACCCCTTCTTCATGATCCTCAACGTGGCGGTCGGCGGTAACTGGCCCGGCTACCCGGACGGCTCCACGCAGTTCCCGCAGCAGATGCTCGTCGACTACGTCCGAGTGTCCAGCTACACCTCCGACGGTGGCGGCAACCCGACTCCCGGCACCAGCCGGATCCGCGGGGCGCAGAGCGGCCGCTGCATCGACATCCCCAGCGCCAATCCGGTCGACGGCGCGAAGCTCCAGATCTGGGACTGCAACACCACCGCCGCGCAGGCCTGGACCTTCGCCTCGGACGGGACCATCCGCGCGATGGGCAAGTGCATGGACCCCGCCTGGGCCGGCACCGCCAACGGCACCGAGGTCAACCTGGTCACGTGCAACGGCAATCCCGCGCAGCGCTTCACCCCCAACGCTGCCGGCGACCTGGTCAACCTCAACGCCAACAAGTGCGTGGACGTGCGGGAAGCCAACCCCAACAACGGCGGCAAGCTGCACCTCTGGGACTGCCTCGGCGCCGCCAACCAGAAGTGGTCTCGCGTCTGACGACACCAGCACCGACGAGTGGGCCGTCCGAGCACAGCTTCGGGCGGCCCGCCGCCGTGCGGGCCCCAACCCGGGCGACTCCGGATTCAGCCGATGGCGCGGCAGGGTGTCTCCTGCCCGCTATGTTCGGATTAATCCAGATATTCGGCCGCTCCGGGAGTGAACTCATGTCGCACCACCTCGACACCCCCCTCGCCGCCCAGGGCGGCCAGCTCTACATCGACGACCTGTACGTCTTCGACGGCAACCGCGCCACGGTGTTCGTGATGGACGTCAACAGCTCGGTGACCAAGGCCGACATCAAGCGCGGCTTCCACGCCGAGGGCCGTTACGAGATCAAGATCCATGTCAACGGCGCCGAGATGGAGGATCTGACCTACCGGTTCGCCTTCGGCGAGCTCGACGGTGACAACAGGCAGACCTTCCAGCTGTACGAGCTGACCGGGGCGGACGCCCGCGACGACGCCGCGATGGGCACTCCCATCGCGGAGGGGCGCACCGGCGAGGTGACGACCGGCGGCAACGTCCGGATCTGGGCCGGGCGGATCGCCGACCCGTTCTTCATCGATCTCGACGAACTCGCCACCATCAACGGCGCGGTGAAGGACGGGTCGATGGTGGACCGCTCAGCGTGGCGCGTCGACCAGGCCAAGAACAGCTTCGCGGGCACGACAGTGGAGTCGATAGTCCTTGAGGTCTCCCATGACGAGCCGTTGCTGCGCGACGGCACCGAGATCGGCGTGTGGTGTCGCACGCTGCTGGCCACCGATGCCGGTGGCTGGCGCCAGATCAACCGCGCCGGCCACCCCATGATGTGGCCGATCTTCTGGCCGCACGACACCGACTTCTCGAATCCCGCCAACTTCCGCCACCCCAGTCAAGACCTCACCGAGGACGGCGAGGAGATCGCCAACGCCGTCGCGGGTGTCGTCGCGGCGAACGGCACCGCACCGGACCCCCAGGCGTACGGCTGGAGCGTCGCCCGACAGCTCTACCCCGACATGCTGTCGTACAAGGTCGGCACGGCCGCGAACTTCGGCTTCGCGATCCGCAACGGGCGCACCATGGCGGACAACGCGCCCGAGGTGATGTTCTCCCTGATCCTCAACACTGGCACCACCTCCGGGCTCACCCCGGAGGTCACCAAGGCGGCCCGTGCCGCCTCCTTCCCCTACGTGGTCCCGGCCTGACGGGAGATCCGCGAGCCGCACACGAGCCGTCGCTCACCGAGAAGTCGGGGTATCCGGAACGTTCGGATGCCCCGACTTTCGCTGAGAGCGAGTGGATCGTCCACCCCCAGATGACCCGCTCGGGCATCGACTCCGCCTGCCGGAGTGACCCTGCGTCATTCAGCCCCTGATGGGGCTTTTGCGTAGTTACGCTCGAACTGCTTCCCATGGGTTATTCAGGACACAAGGAGACTTGATGCGTAGAAAGTTTCTCGCGGGCTTGGCCGGCGTTGCCGCCGTCGTCGCGCTCGCCGGGCCGGCCGCCGCGGACACGACGGGCGACACGGTCGTGACCCTCACCGTCGACGCCGCCGGTGGTCTCTCGATCACGGTGCCGGCGACCGCGAACATCGGCAACGGGGTGGAGGGCACGACCATCTCCGGTCAACTCGGCCCGGTCACCGTGCTGGACCAGCGTGGAGCGCTCACCCCCAACTGGACCGCCAACGTCACCTCCACCGACTTCGTCACCGGCGGCGGCAGCTCCGGGGAGACGATCCCCAACATCAACGTCCTGTACTGGTCCGGCCCCGCCACGGCGACCGCCGGCGGCGGCACCTTCACGCCGGGTCAGCCCACCGCCGCCCAGCAGGTGATCGTCAACGTCCCCCGGACGGCGATGAGCCACACCGGCGGCACGGGAAACAACTTCGCCACCTGGAACCCCACACTGGTGGTGAACGTGCCCGTCGGCACCGTCCAAGGTGTCTACACGGGGACGGTGACACATTCGGTGTTCTGACCCGCTCGGCCGGCTGGTGCTGCTGGCCTCGGTCGCCCTCGTGGCGCTCGGGGTTTCGGCGGCACCAGCCGCTGCCGTGCGGGAGCAGCGACAGGAGCCCGCCGAGGACGCCGCCATCAGCATCCGCATGCTGGACATCCCCGCCAGCAGGGTGCAGGATCCCCGGGCCCAGGTCTACATCGTGGATCACCTGAAGCCCGGGGCGACGATCAACCGTCGGGTCGAGGTGGAAAACACCTCCGGCGAGTCACAGAAGATCGATTTCTATTCCGGGGCGGCATCGGTCGAGAACAACGCCTTCACCGTTCCCGAGGGACGCGCGGGCAACGAACTCAGCGGTTGGATCCGGCTGAAGACCTCCGGGATCGAGCTGGACCCGGGCGAGCGACGGCCGGTCGAGGTCGAGATCGCCGTGCCGAGGAAGGCGTCGAAGGGTGAGCGGTACGGGGCGATCTGGGCCCAGGTCACCAGCGCGAAGGAGCGCACCGGCAACATCACCCAGATCCACCGGGTGGGCATCCGGGTCTACCTCGACATCGGTCCGGGTGGCGAGCCGCCGACGGACTTCCGCATCGACGGGCTGGCCGCGGAACCCGGACCCGGTGAGTTTCCGGTGATCACCGCGAAGGTCACCAACACCGGCGAGCGCGCGCTGGACATGACCGGCACCCTGTCGCTGACCAGGGCGGCGGTCCAGGCCGGCCCGTTCAAGGTGACCAACGGCGTGACGATCCTGCCCGGCCAGAGCGGCCAGGTCCAGATCGAGGTCAACCAGGCCCTGCCCGCGGGGACCTGGGACGTGCGCGCGAAGCTGGCCAGCGGCATCGTCGAACGCACGGCGACCGGGAAGATCAGCCTGCCCGTCGCGGCGCCGATGGTGGTCGCGAACTCCGCCGGGCCGAACTGGTTGGTCTACGCGGTCGGCGGGATCGCCCTGTTGGTGCTCGTCACCCTTGCCGGCTGGTATCTCGTCCGCCGACAACGCACCCGGCTCGCCTGACCTCCGGTCCACACAGACTGCCCGGCCGTTTCCCGAGGAACGGCCGGGCAGTGATGTTTCTCAGAACCCGGCCCCGGCGCCGCGGACCCTAGATGACCGAGTGCGTCACGGCCGCCGCGTAGTCGCCGACCACCACCCCCGGCGGGAGCGTCACCCAGAGGGTCGGGTTCCAGGTGACGGAGTTCGGGCCGCCGGTCTGGCCGGACCACCTGGCGGCCGTACGCGTGGTGTCCAGCACCGCGCCGGCCTGCGGGACGAAGGTGCCGACGCCGGTGGTGGTCAGGGCGGCACCGGAGGCGTACGTGATGCTGCTGTTCGGGATCGTCTCGCCGGCCGAGCCGGAGCCCGTGGTGAAGCTCGTGCTGGAGACGACGCTGACCCAGTTTCCGGAGAACGGCCCGCGATCGTCGGTCACTGTCACCGGGCCGAGTTGGCCCGAGACGCCGGTCGTGCCCGCGCTGGCGGTGCCGAGCGGGGAGATCGCCGGGACGCTGATGGAGAGCCCACCGAGCGGGCTGATGACCAGTTCGACTCCTCGGGTCGCCGACTGGTCGAACGAGTCGGTCACCCGGACGGTGAACGGAAATGTTCCGGACACGGTGGGCGTACCGGCGAGCAGACCGGTGACCGGGTCGAGGGTCAGCCCGGCGGGCAGGCTCCCGGCGCTCACCGCCCAGGCGAAGGGACCCGTCCCGCCGGTCACCGTCAGCTGGTACTGGTACGGGTCGTACGCCCTGCCGGCCGGCGGCGGGGCAAAGGTCAACGTCGGTGCCGCGTTGACCGTGACCGACCCTGAGGCGGTCGACTGCGGACCGGTCCCGGCGGCGTTGGTCGCGGCCACCCGGAAGGTGTACGTGGCGCCAGCGGTCAGCCCGGTGACGATCCGGGTCGTGGCGGTACCGGTGAAGGCCTGGGGTGTCTGCGCCACGTCGCCGAGGTAGGGCGTCACTGTGTAGCCGGTGATCGGCGAGCCCCCGTTGGCCGGGGCGGTCCAGGTCAGCGTGGCGGCGTTGGTCCCCGCCGTGGCCGAGGTGATCGTCGGTGCTCCCGGCAGGGTGTACGGGACCACGGCCGCCGAGGGCGGGCTGGCCGTGCTGGTGCCGTACGCGTTCACCGCCGCCACCCGGAAGGCGTACGAGGCGCCAGCGGTCAGTCCCGTCAACGTGCGGCTGGTGGTGGAGGCGTCGAAGGAGAGGGTCGGTTGGACGACCCCGTCGCGGATCGGGGTGATCAGGTAGCCGGTGATCGGGCTGCCGTTGTCCGGCGGCGCGGTCCAGTTCACTGTGGCGCTGGTGACGCCCGCTGCGGCGGTCGGTGTGGTCGGGGTGCCCGGCGCGGACGCGTAGACGTAACTCGCCGATCCTGCCGAGCCTCGGGTGACGACGCTGACCGTGACCGTCGCCGGGCTGGACCGGGCGGGCATGGAGGAGATGCCGAGGGTGCCGCCCGGGTTCACGGTGAAGCAGCCGGCGGCCGGGCCGGAGGTGCACGGCAACAGCAGCACCGACGTGCCGGCCTGCTGTTCGGCGGCCGTACCGATGGTGATCGCTGTCGCTCCGGTGAGGTTGCTGCCGCCCACGGTGACCGCGATTCCCCCGGAGACCGAGCTCTGGTCCGGGGTGACGGTGACGCCACCGGGTGCGGTAGCCGGCACCACGGGCGTGGCGACGGTGGAGTAACCGGGGTTCGCGTCGATCGAGGACGAGGTCGCCACCGTCGTGGTCTGGATCAGCGTCGGCGTCACCCCGGTGCCGGTGACGGTCGCCACGACCGTGATCGGCGGCAGTGAGGTTCCGCCGGCGAAGGGGCCGTTGCTGTTCGTGCAGGTGATGTTCTGCCCGGACGGGGCGCCGCAGACCCAGCCGGAGCCGAACGCGCCGCGCGGCACGACACCGGTGGGTGCGGTCTGGGTGACAGAGATCGGCGACGTCTCGGTGGTCCCGGCGTCGACCCCTGCGGTGATCGAGTAGGTGACGGGATCACCGGGCTGAGGGGTGGCCCCGACCGAGCTGGTCTGCGACACGTTCAGGTCCGGCACCGGGTTGAAGCTCACCGCTCGAACGTTGTCGATCTCGTGGAAGTCGGTGACCGAGCCGGTCGAGGCGACCCATCCGAAGGCCAGTTGCCGGGGGTAGCCGCTGGCGTTCAGCCAGGTCGGCGACGGGTACAGACTCGGTGACACAACCGGGAGGCTGCCGGCCAAGGTCCGCGCCGACCCGCCCACCGGAGTGAACCGGACGCGGTACTCCCCCGCCGGAACGGTGATGCCGGTGTCGGTGGTGAACGGGGACGAGGTGGTGTTGGCGACCACCTCGACCGGCACCACCGAGGCGGCGCGGGTGGTAGCCCGCAACGGCAGCGCGGCTGACGACGTACTGGTGGCGGTGCTGTTGATCGCGCAGTAGCCGACCCCGTTGCGGCCCGGCCCGCGGATCACCACCTGGCCGGGGACCCGCGTGTTCGTGGTCGAGATGTAGGGCGGGTTGATACAACCGGTGCCCTGGTAGAGGCTGTTGCTGAAGTTGCCGAAGACGTCCAGCCCGATCCCCAGGTAGCCGTTGGACAGACCCACCGAGCCACCGTTGAACGCCGCCGAGTAGCCCAGCGATCCGCCGGACTGGCCGATCACCGCCGGGGACCGCGGGTTGGCGGGGTCGACCGCGGCCAGCGCAAACGCCACGCCGTCCGCTCCGGTGCTGATGCCGCCGTACTGATAGGTGTTGAAGGTGACATGCAGTCCTTGGGAGGTGGGCACACTCACCGCACCGAACACGCCGCCCTGCCGGTTCGCGACGGCCGGGGTGAGGCGCA
Organism: Micromonospora sp. M61; assembly: GCF_018070245.1. Taxonomy (NCBI): domain Bacteria; kingdom Bacillati; phylum Actinomycetota; class Actinomycetes; order Micromonosporales; family Micromonosporaceae; genus Micromonospora; species Micromonospora sp. M61. The sequence goes on from NZ_JAGPYA010000016.1 coordinate 86,659, forward strand.
GCTTTCCCGAACCCTGCGGATCGGTTGCCGTCGGGCAGCTCAGCAGCGGGCCGATGGTCGAGTTGCCGGAGGCGCTGAGACAGGCGGCGTTGGTCGCGGAGGCTCCGGGCACGCCTGGCACCGCCACAGCGCCGAGGCCGTTCGCTGTGTTGTTGTGAAACGGCTGGTCGAACAGGACGGACCCGGCCGCCCGCGCCGGTTGCGGCGCGAACGCGAGGACCCCCGCGATCACGACGACGACCAGCGCCGCGGTGCTGGTCGGACGACGCCGGCCCCAAAACGACATGCCCACTCCCAGCTTTCACTCCAGTCCCGTTCTGGACTATATCCTCCCAAAACGCCCATATTTCCCGTACGACGGAGATGGCCGGACGGCCCAGCGGCGACCAATAGGCCGTGAAAGCCAACTGACCTCCCCGGCGATGCCGAGGAGGTCAGTGGACGAAAAGCGAGCTGTGTCAGCCCTCGATGTCACGGGGGTCACGACTGCGGGGGTAGGTGTTCTTCTCCCCGATCGTGCCGTCCTGCTTCTTGATCACGTGTTCGACGCCACGGTCGGCGGCCATCTCGCGGCCCTGCGCCTGCGCGTCGGCCTTCACGTCATGCGTGCTGCTGGCCCGCTCGTTGCCCTCCGGCTTGTTCTTCCACTGCCCGTCCTCTTGGTAGGTATCGACGTCACCCTTGGCCATGGCCGGCTCCCTTCCCGCGTCTGAATGTCTCCCGAATCAGTGCCCCCAGGCACACCGGGGCAAACTGCCGTCCTCAGGAGACGGCCGCAGGGCAGTTGTTGCTCGTCCGCTTGACCGTGTATTCGCGGTCGTCGGTGGTGACGGTCGACGGCACCCCGTCGAAGTGGGTCTCCACCTTGTCCCAGCCGCGTCGCTGCTCATAGTGCAGGTGCGGCGCGCCGGAGTTGCCGGTGCTGCCGAGCCGCCCGATCTGCTCACCCTGGGCGACCTTCTGACCGACCTCGACCAGCGGTGGTTCGAGCATGTGCAGGTACTGCGTCTCCCACTTGCCGCCGTGGTCGATCTTCACCCAGTAACCGCCACCCCGTCCCCGTGGGCCGTCGGGGTTGTCCGGGGTGCGCCCACCGAGCGACCCGTTTATGCCCGCCACCGTGACCGTGCCGGCGTACGACGCGAGCACCGGCCGCCCCCACGCCTCGCCCTCGGTGGGGAACAGGTCGACGTCGTAGTCGTCGTGGCCGGGGTAGGTGCCCAGTTGCCACGTCTCGCCGCAGCTGACCGGCATCTGGAAGAGCGGGCGCGGACCCGCCGGTCGCAGCATCGGCACCACGACCAGCGCGACGCCGAGAACGGCCGCCACCGCGACGAGCGCAAGGAGAACCCGGAGAGTGCGGTTTCGAGGGCGGCGGTGGGTGCGGGCTGTGTCGGGGCGGCCGGTCGTCACCGGCCCGAGCATGGCAGACGCCGGCAACGCTTCCGCTCCCGGCCGCCCGAACGAAGGAGACATTGCAGTCGCATCGTGAACGGGGTACGGTCAGATGCAATGCAGTCGTATTGCAACGAGAGTGGGCCCCATGCACGTGATCGCGTTGTCCGAGGCGACCACCCAGATGCTCGACCTGGTCGGGGGCAAGGCCGCCGGGTTGGGCGAGCTGATCCGGCGCGGTGAACGGGTCCCCGAGGGCTTCTGCGTCACCACCGAGGCCCACCGACTCGGCGTCATCCCGACGGCCGAGGTCGTCGCCGCCTACGAGCGGCTCGGGGCGGGGCCGGTGGCGGTGCGCTCCAGCGCCACCGCGGAGGACCTGCCCGACGCCAGCTTCGCCGGGCAGCAGGACACCGTCCTCAACGTCACGGGCACCGCCGAGCTGATCGCCGCCATCGAGACCTGCTGGGATTCGCTGCACAGCGACCGGGCGACCGCCTATCGCGACGCCCGCCAGATCGTTCATCAGACGGTGCGGATGGCCGTCGTCGTGCAACGCATGATCACCCCCACGGTGGCGGGGGTGCTGTTCACCGCGAACCCGCTGACCGGGCGTCGCGACGAGATGGCGGTCGACGCCGCTGCCGGCCTCGGGACGACGGTGGTGGACGGCGCGGCGACCGTCGACCACTACGTCCTCGACGGCGTCCCACGAGACGACGACACGGGATGCCTGACGTCCGCCCACCTGGCCGAGCTGCGGGCCACTGGCGAGCGGTTGCAGGCCCACTTCGGCTCCCCCCAGGACGTGGAGTGGGCGATCGACGCCGACGACGTCCTGTGGCTCCTGCAGTCCCGGCCGATCACCAGCCTGTTCCCCCTCCCACCACGGACCGGGGAGCCCCTCCCCCGGGTCTACCTGGAGTTCGGTCACGTCCAGGGCATGCTGCAACCGGTCACCCCGATGGGCATGTCGACACTGCGGACGCAGATCGCCGCGATGCTCGCCGCGCTCGGCGTGCGGGTCGACATCGTCGACATCGGTGGCCGGCTCTACGGCGACCTGAGCGACCTGGCGCGAGACAGGTCGTCCCGCAAGCGACTGGTGAAGCTCCTGGCGGTCGACTTCGGGCCGCGCGCCCAGGCGGTGATGCAGCACGTGCTGGCGGACCCCCGGTTCGCCCCAACCAGCGGCGGGGCCCGGCGCGGTGGGGCACAGGGTGCCGCGTCGCTGCGGACGGCCGGCCGCGCGGTGGTGGGGATCCTGCGGGCTCTGGCCCGCCCGGAGGCAGCACGGACGCGCATGTTCGAGGCGATCGAGCAGATGAGGGTACGGTCGGCCGCCCCCGCCGACCTGCGGACCGCCGCCGACCGGCTGCGCTTCGTGCAGGCGCAGGACTCCGACGACAGTGCCGACGCGATCATGTGGCCGATCGTGGCGGGGATGCTCGCCGCCGCGCTGCCGACCGCGCTGCTCAAGGGCGTCGCCGGCCCGGACGAGATCCACACCGTGCTGGGCGGCATGCCGCACAACGTCACCATCGAGATGGACCTGGCCCTGTGGCGGCTCGCCCAGGGCGCGGGCAACCACCGTCAGCTCCTCCTCGACACCCCGCCGGCCGAGCTGACCGCGCGCCACCTGCGCGGAACACTGCCCGACATCGGCATGACCACCTTCCTCGACGTCTACGGTCACCGGGGCGTCGCCGAAGTCGACCTCGGCGTGCCGCGCTGGGCGGAGGACCCCACGCCGGTGTTCGCCGCGGTCGCCAACTACCTGCGGGTTACCGATCCGCGGCAGGGCCCCGACCAGCGCTTCCAGCGGGCCGCCACCGCAGCGGAGGCGTCGCTGACGGCACTGGTCGCGCGAGCCCGCCGTCGGCGCCCGGTGCGGGGCCGCATCGCCGGCTTCCTTCTGCGCCGGGCGCGGTCGTTGGCCGGCCTGCGCGAGGCCGGCAAGTTCGCCGGGCTGTACCCACTGCGCGAGACGCGCCGCCAACTGCTGCTCATCGGCGCCGACCTGCACGGCTCGGGGTTGCTGGACCAGCCCGACGACATCATGTTCCTGACCCTCGACGAGGTGCACGCCGCCGTACACCAGGGTGTGGATCCGCGCGGGACCGTGACCGCCCGACGGGCGGTGCACCGCCGGGAGCTGCGTCGCAGGACGGTGCCGGTGGCGCTGCTCTCCGACGGCACGGACGTGGAGACCCTGCTGCCGGCGCGGCCCGCCGGCGACGGGACGCTCGCCGGCGTGGGCGCGTCGGCGGGCCGGGTGACCGGCCCCGCCCGGGTCGTCCACGATCCGGGCACCGCCCACATCGAGCCCGGCGAAGTCCTGGTGGCAACGACCACGGACCCCGGCTGGACCCCGCTGTTCCTCACGGCCGCTGCGCTGGTCACCGAGACCGGCGCGATCATGGCGCACGGACCGACGGTGGCCCGCGAGTACGGCATTCCCGCCGTCATCTGCGTACCGGACGCCACCCGGACGATCTCCACGGGACAGCTCGTCACCGTGGACGGTGGCGCCGGCACCATCACGGTCCACTGACCGTTGGCCCCCTACCGAGAAGGACGACCATGACCGACACGACGGCACCGACCAGGGCGCGGGTGGGCCCGCTGCTGCGCCGGGCGGCCCAGGCCGAGGCCGCGACCTGGCGCAGCCTGTACGTCTGGGCCCGGCGCCGCCCCCTGCCGCTGGAGCCCGGCGACGAGCCGTTCGGCTACCTCGGCGTGGTCAAGCCGATCCTGGGCATCTTCATCGGCCTGTCGGTGGTGGAGATCCCCATCTTCGATGTCGTCGTCACCCACGTGGTGCCGTGGCGGCCCGCCCGTTGGATCGTGCTCGGCCTCGGCACCTGGGGTCTGCTCTGGATGATCGGGCTGTTCGCCAGCATGACGATCCACCCGCACATCGTGGGCGACCGGGGTCTGCGGGTGCGCCTCAGCTCGGGCATCGACATCTTCATCCCGTGGACCGACGTCGAGGCCCTGCGCAAGCGTCACCGCTCGCTGCCGTCGAGCAGGTCGGTGCAGGTCGAGCAGGAAGGCGACCGTCGGGTGGTGTCCGTCTCCGTCGGCAGCCAGACGAGCATCGACGTCCTGCTGCGCCGGCCGTTGACCTTCGACCTGGCGAAGACCGGGTCCACGCCCGTGGACGAGCTGCGGCTGTACGCCGACGACCCGGACGGCCTCCTGCGCAGCGCGCGCGGCGCCCCCGCGAGCACCACCGTCAGCCGGTGACCGCCGCCGCGCCGGCGGGGTGTCCGGGTCACCCACTGTGAAACGATCGAGGCCATGCCCAAGAAGGTCGATCACCAGGAGCGACGCACCCTCATCGCGGACGCGCTGATGCGGGTCGCCGCGGATCAGGGCCTGGAGGCCGTCAGCCTCCGTCACGTTGCTGCCGAGGCCGGCGTGTCCGCCGGCATGGTCCAGCACTACTTCCGGACCAAGGACGAGATGATGGCGTTCGCGATGGCGGTGGTCCGCGAACGCGGCCAGATCCGGGTCACCGAGGCCCTGGCGCGCCTGGGCGAGAACCCCGCCCCCCGGCTGCTGCTGCGCACGATGATCGCCGCGCTGTTGCCGCTCGACGACCGGACCCGTGACGACGGGCGGGTGGCCCTGGCCTTCCTCGCCTACACAGCGGTACGACCGGCGTCCGCGACCGGCCTGCGCGCCGACACCATGCAGCTGACCAGTTTCATCGCCAGCGTCCTGCCCACCGGAGACGCCGCCGAGGCGGCCGGCCTGCTCGCGCTGATGGAAGGGCTGGGCCTCTACCTGCTGGGCGGGCAGTACACCGCCGAGCAGGCGCTGGACGCGCTGGACGCCCAGCTGGACCTGCTCTTCGGCTCGTCGGCGACCGCCTGAGCGGTCACGGTCGTAGGTGTGCCCTCAGCAGCGCGGCACGTTCGGGATGTACCCGTCGTAGCCGGTCAGCACGAAGGCGTCGGAGACGTAGCGGTTGGTGCCGATCCGGTTCCAGACGGCGGTCGTGCCGTACGGGCCGGTGACCGTGCTGCCGACGGCCTGGCAGTAGACGGAGACGGTGGCGCCGTCGGCGACCGAGCCGACGACCGGATAGCTGGCACCGGGGCCGGAGCGCACGTTGAGGCTGGACGCCTCGGTGTTCACCGTGCCGGAGCCGATGCCGGTGACCCCGTTCACCAACTGCATGTAGTAGGTCCAGTTCCAGTTCGGGCCCGGGTCGGTGTGGGTGGCACCGGGCACCTCACGGTGGGCGATGATGTGCGCCCGGTCCCTGGGTATGCCGTACTTCGTGGTGAGGCTCCGGGTAAGCGCGGCCGATGCGCGGTACATCGCGTCGGTGAACCAGGCGGGGTTGTCGACGAACCCCTCGTGCTCGATGCCGATCGACTCGGTGTTGTAGGTCCAGTTGCCGGCGTGCCAGGCGATGTCCTTCTCCCGCACCGACTGGGTGACGGCCCCGTCGGAGGAGCGGAAGGTGTAGTGCGCGCTGGCCTGGGCGGCCGGGTTCTGGAACCAGCTGACAGCGCCGGCGTACGAGCCCTGCGTCATGTGGATGACGATGCGGGTGACCGGGTGGCTGCCGGGTCGACTGGCCACTGTGTAGTTGCTCGTGCTGGCCGGCGCCCACGCGGCGGGCCCGTAGTCGGTGCTGAGGGTGCCGATCCCGCCGAGCACGGCGGCCCGCTCCAGGCCACCTCGCCGGGGCGCTACCGGCCGCCCGGCCACCGCCTCGCCGCGCCCGGTGAAACCGGCACGCAGCAGGTCGTAGACGGTGTCCGCGTAGAGCCGCGCGACCGACGGCTCGCTGGCACCGCCGTACCGGGCGACCGGTCCGAACCAACCGTTCACGTCGTCGCGCGCGGCGGCGGTGAGGCCCGCCTGATCGGCGTACGAGCGCAGGACGGCAGCCGCCCCGAGCACGTTCGCTGTGGGTTCGGTACGCAGCGCGGCCGGGCTGAGCCGGGTGAGCGTGGCAGCCTCGTCCAGGGTGCGCACCCCGGGGTTGCTCGCCAGGTGCATCAGCCCGTGGCCGCCCGCCGCGCTCGGTGTGCTGGCGTGCATCTCCAGCCGCGACTCGGCGTAGCCCAGCGCCACCAGGAGGTCGCGCGGAACGTCGTACCGCGCGGCGGCGGTGTCGAACGCGACGGCCAGCGGGGCGGCCGTCACTGGCGTGCCAGCGGGATCCGCGACGGCCGGTGACGCGACCGCGACGACTCCGGTCAGGGCGGTGGTCAGGGCGAGCAGGAACCGGCCTCGGTGGAAGCTTCGAACGGGCATCAGCTCTCCTTGCGGTGACTGAGGTTGGCGGCCGGTCAGCCGCCAACCTCGGTGGTCGAACTCGTCAGCACCAGCCGTTGATCGGACCGTTCACACCGGTCGACAGGTAGGCGTCGGAAACCCAACTGCCGTCGCTCAACCGGTTCCAGAGCGCCGTGGTGCCGTACCGCCCGGTGTGGGAGGTGCCGTTGGCGGAGCAGGAGATGGTGACGGTGGCGCCGTCGGCGACCGAGCCGAGCGAGCCGTAGCCGGTTCCCGGCCCGGCACGTCGGGTGAGCACCCCGCCGCCGTTCGCGTCGACCACCCCCTGGTTGAAGCCGAGCGCGCCGTAGTTGTAGAGGCCCGCGCCGGCACCGGCCCAGGCCGACCCGTGCCGCGCCCCGCCCTGGTAGGCGGCGGCGCCGTTGGCCAGCACCCACTTGCCGATGTCGTGGCCGGCGATCGGCACGTACGCGCTGTTCTGCCGGAGCCCGAAGTGGACGTGGCGGCCGTAGGCCGCGCCGCCGCAGGTCACGTCGGTGCCGGTGTTACCGAGGACCGCGCCCTGGCCGACACCTGCGCCGTTGACGGAGATGCTGTTCCACAGGTGGTAGTAGTCGGTCGAGTAGCCCCGGTCGTGGATGACCCGGATCCACCCCTGACACATCGTGTACGCCGTTCCGGCCCGGGCCGCGCGGACCACCTGGTCGCCGCCGGCCAGGTCGACCGAGCTGTACGGCGACTCGCTTCCGCCCCAGCCGTGCGGGCCGCTGGTGAGCGTCCACGTCTGGCCGACGCCGAACGGCAGGGCCATCCCGGTCCGGTAGTCGCCGCCCGCGTACATCGGGGCCGGCGTGGTGGTAAGCACGCTCCTCTCCTGACCCGTCATGAGGGGCGACTCGGCGGCCAGTTCGCCGAAGGCGGCCTCGCCGTCGAAGGCGATCCGCCACCCGGCGGACTCGGACCGGGCGAGGAAGATCGACCCGGTCGGGTGGGCGTCCTCCTGTCGGGGCGCGAGAGCGACAGCGGTGCCGAACGCCCAGCGGCCGCTGGTGCGGCTGACGGTGATCCGGGTTTCCGGTCGCGCGTCGGCCGTGGACAGCTGGGAGGAGCCGAGCAGCTTTGCGGTCACCGCTGCGGTGAGCGCGGGGGTGACGGCCGCGGCGGCGGCGCTGGGCGCCGCCCCGATCAGGCTCGTGACCATCAACAGGGCCGCGGCTGTGCCGCCGACCAGTCGTCGACCGTGTCTCATCGTGGCCTCACTCTCGGATGGGTTTTCGGGCCGTCGGTTTCCGCCACGGGTGCCTCCTTCCGGATGACAACCGAGAGACAACCGTCGATATTGACGCTGATTGTTATGTAGCAAATCGTCGAAGTCAACGCACCCATCGAAGGTTTTCTACATCCCTGGATTCGCGCCCGTGCGGGCCGGTTTGGCGCACTGCACGGCCCGTGGACGAGGATTGCGCGATCCGGTCGGCCGTGGCACTGTGCGGAACGCCGGTACCGGAGGGGGCGAGCGCAGATGTTGACTCTTCAACGGGTGTCGGTCGGCTACGGCGACGCGCCGGCCGTCCTCCGGGACGTGTCGGTGACGGTCCGTCCGGGTCGGGTGCTGGCGTTGACCGGTTCGTCGGGTGCCGGCAAGACCACCCTGCTCAACGCGATGGCCGGGCTGCTGCGCCCACGAGACGGCACAGTGACTGTCGACGGGCAGGCGCTACGCGACCGTGATCACGCGGTTGCGCAGCGGATCGTCCTCGTCCCGCAGGACAACGGTCTGGCCCCGATCCTCACCGCGGCCGAAAACCTCCAGGTGGCACTGGTCGCCGGCGGCGTGGCAGCGCCGGAGGCCCGCCAGCAGACCGCAGCGATGTTGGATCGGCTGGGTCTCGCCGGCCAGGCCGACCAGTTGGTCGAGGAACTGTCCGGCGGCCAGCAGCAGCGCACGGCCATCGCTCGCGGTCTCGCGCTGCGCGGCGGCCTGCTGCTGGCCGACGAGGTGACCAGCGAACTGGACGCGGGCAATCGGCAGCGGGTTCTGGATCTGCTGCACGACGAGGCACGCCGGGGTGCCGCCGTCGTGTTCGCCACCCACGACCCGGAGGTGGCCGCCGCCTGCGAAGCGGAGCTGCACCTCGTCGAGGGCCGGGCGGAGATCCTGCGCGACTGAGGCCCCGAATAACCGGCAGGTCTCAGTCCACCCGCACGGGGCAGCGGGCCGGCGACCGAGCCAATACCGTCGGCGTTGATGCTGACCGTCATCTGGGGCGCGATCGCGGCCCGCCGTGCACAGGCCATGGCCGTGCTGCTACTCGCGGTGCTCGCCAGCGCCGCCGCAGCGGCCGCACCGAGCTATGTCGCAGCGGCCGGGCAGGCCCTGTGGCGCTACGAACTGTCCACCGCGCAGCCGAATGAGCTTCGGACGCGACTCGCCGATCCCGTGGAATATCCGGGGATGGCCGGCGATCCCACCAGGACGGTGTTCGCCGGCAAGGTCCGGCAGTTGACGCCGGCCGGTTTCGACGTCGTCCTGGGCGCCCAGAGTGGCGGTGTCGCCGCCGGTCGTGCCGGCACGGTGACCTCGAACCTGACCTATCGGGCGGGGGTCTGCGAACGTGTCACCGTGACCGGCGCCTGCCCCCGGGCCATCTCCAGGGGTGAGCTCCCCGAGGTCATGGTCAGCACGCACACCGCGGCGCGGCTCGGTGTCGCCGTCGGGGATCAGTTCACGTTCGGCGCGGTGCCGGTGCGGGTCGCCGGCATCTACCAGCCGCTGGACGTGAAGGACCCGTTCTGGCTTGGCGAGGAGTTCATCCGGCCACCCCCGGCGGACTCGACCAGCACGTCGATCCCGGGCAGCGCCGAAGACGCCATCTTCAGTGCCGAGTCCTCGCCCCTCGTCGACGAGCAGGTGATCCTTTTTCGGTCGACGGCCGATCTCTACGCCACCGAGCAGTTGCTGGACAGTCGATCGATAGAGGACCTGCAGGCGGCGGTCGCGGTGCTGGAGCGCGACGGGAGCCGTGAGGGCCTCGGGGCCGGCACTTCCCTGCCCAGTCTGTTGGACCGCGTCACGCTGCAACGCGGGCAACTGGCCGACGGTGTGGCGCTGGGCGCGGGGCTGCTCGTCCTGCTCTGCTGGCTGGTCCTCTTCGTCGCGGTCGGCTCGGCGGCCGACCAGCGGCGACCGGAGCAGGGCCTGCTCCTGCTCCGCGGGGTGCAGCGCCGACGACTGTGGGCGCTGGCGATCGGCGAGCACACCGTGCCCGTGCTGGTCGCGATTCCCCTCGGCTGCCTGGCCGGTCTGGCCGCTGCCCAACTGCTCGCCGCGCACACCCTCCCGACCCACGTCGACGTCGTGGTGGACGCGACCACGATCGGATTCGCCACCATCGGCGCCGTCGGCGCACTCGCCGCAGTGCTGCTGGCCCAGGCTCGGATGATGTCCGCGCCGGTCGTCGACCTGCTGCGCCGGGTGCCGGCACGGGTACGAGGATGGAAGGCGACCATCGGTGACGTCGTCGCGGTGTCCATCGCTGTGGCCGCCGTGGTGCAGTTACGCTCCGGCGGATCGCCCAGCGGCCTCGCGCTGGTGGCACCGGTCGCCGGAGCGCTCGCCGCAGGTGTGCTGCTGGCGCGGGTCGCGATGATCGCCGGCGCCGCGGTGGGTGCGCAGCTGCTCCTGCGCGGCCGGACGGCGGTCGGCCTCGCCCTGGTGCAGGTGGCCCGGCAACCGCGGTTCCGACCCCTGATCGCCCTGCTCACCGTTGTCGTCGCAATGCTCGCCTTCACCGTCGCGACAAGTGAGGTCGCCTCGGCCGCCTACCGCGACCGGGCGGTCGTCGAGGTCGGTGCGCCCCGCGTCGTCGAGGTCGACGCGACCTCCCGTGCACACCTGTTGACAGCCGTGCGGGCGGTCGATCCCGAGGGGAGATTCGCCATGGCCGCCGTGGTGTCGGGTTCGCCCGACGCGGCCGGCACACCGCTGCTGGCCGTGGACTCCGACCGGCTGGCGACGGTGGCCGCGCCGCATCCGTCCTACGGCGTGTCCCTTGCGGACATCGCCCGAGACATCCACCCGCCCGCACCGGGGGCACCCGTGCAGCTGCGAGGGCGACAGCTCATCATGGCTCTCTCCGCAGACTTCGACGCCGAGGTCTTCGCCGGGAATCGGGTCCGCCTCGCGATCACGATCTCCGGGAGGAACGGCACCCGGGTGGTCCTCCCCCGCGACGACATCCAGCCCGGCCAGAAGGACTACTTCCTCCAGGTGCCCGAGTGCGCGCAGGGATGCCGACTGGTCAAGGTCGAAATCGACGCTCCCGTGGTGGTCCGGAAAGTCGAGATCCACTTCGAGGAGCTGCGCACCGCCGAAGCCGACGGCGGAAGCGAGACTGTCGTACTGACCGGCGCGCAGCTCGCCGATCTGCAACGGTGGCGGCTGCTCGATCCGAACGACACGTCTCTCAACGCCGCGAGCGGGACCAAGGCGGGGCTGGTCCTCGACATCCCCGAAGCCCGGCGGGCAAGGCCGGCCGGCGTCGGTGTCGTCGATGCGCCGTTCCCGCTGCCCGTCTACCTGACCCGGTCGAAGGGGACGGGGCTCGGCGGGTCTCATCCGTACGACGGTGTCGACGGGACACCGACCAACGGGTCGGTTCGAGGCCTGGCCGACCGCCTGCCGCGACTCGGTGGCTCCGGCCTCATCGTCGACCTGGAGTACGCGGACCGACTCGCCGTCGCCAGCCAGAACGGCAACGAGGAGGTCTGGTTGGCGCAGTCGGCTCCCGCAGACGTCCTCGACCGGCTTCGCGCACAGGGTCTGGTCGTGCGAGGTGAGAAGACGATCACCCGCGTGCGAGAGGACTTCGATCGGCAGGGAGCGGCGTTGGCGCTGCGCTTCAACGTGTTCGCCGCGCTGGCCGGGGTGCTGATCGGGGCGGCCGGCCTGGTGGCGACGGCCTCCGCCGAGCAGCGCACCCGGGTGGCCATGCTGGTGGCGCTCCGCCGGCAGGGGTTGCCACCACGCGCCGTGCGTGGCGGTTACGGGTGGCCGGTCGTGTTCGCGGTGGGGTCGGGTGCTCTCGTCACCCTGGTGATCTGGCTCCTCACCCGGCGCGGGCAGCGTCTGTTCAGTGACGGCCGCTCACCGGTCCCGTTACCCGACTGGCCGGACGTCGGCCGGCTGCTGTTGTTCGCGGTGCCGGCCGTCATCCTGTTCGCCCTCACGGCGGTCGTGCTCGGTCGGATCGTCGCCGCCTCGGTGCGCCGCCGGAGCGGTCGATGACCGCCGCGCGGCAGGACGAGCCGGTGACCGCCGCACAGCCGGCCGGGGGTGTCGCCGTCACCTGCCACCGGCTGATCCACATCTACCCCACCGCCACAGGTGACGTCGTCGCGCTCTCCGGCGTGGACCTCAACATCGCAGCCGGCGAGATGCTGGCGCTGGTGGGTCCGTCCGGCTCCGGCAAGTCCACGTTGGTGGCCATCCTCGGTGGGCTCATGCAACCCTCCGCCGGGCGGGTCTACGTGGGCGACCACGAGCTGTCCCGACTCTCCTCCAAGGGTCTGGCCGCCCTGCGCGGAGCCACGGTCGGCACCGTGCTCCAGGGCGCCGAACGCAACCTGCTGCCGTACCTGTCGCTGTCGCGCAACATCTGGTTGGCACAGCGACCGGCGGCGCGCCTCGCCGGACGCCGGCTCGACCCACCGGAGGCGATCCTGGACCTGGTCGGTCTCGCCGGTGCCGGCGCGCGGCGGGTGGGCGACCTGACCCCGGGGCAGCGCCAGCGGGCCGCTCTGGCGCAGGGGCTCGCCGCCGGGCCCGGCCTGCTCCTGGTCGACGAGCCGACCAGTCAGCTCGACGTGGCCGGTCGCGACGAGGTGCTCGCGGCGCTGGCCACCGTCAACGCGGAGCGGGGCACCACAGTGGTCGTGGTGACCCACGACGGCGAGGTGGGCGCCCAGCTCGGCCGAGCGGTCACCATCCGCGACGGCCGGGTCGGCGCCGAGGGGCGTAACGGCCGGGACTTCGCCGTGGTGGCCGGTGACGGGACGATCCAGTTGCCGCCCGAGACGTCGGCGGCCTTCCCGGCCGGGACGTTGTTCGAGGTCGACCACAACGATGAGTCGATCACTCTGCGCGCCGTGGCCGCCCCGTCGTCCCTCGGCGGAGACAACGGGGTGGCCAGCGCAAACGGCGAGCCTGACCACGCCGTCTGAACCTGGTTGAACGCGTTGCCGTCGTTGCCGTCGGTGCAGCACGTTCCGTCAGGTGAGTGGAGACGGCGACTCGGCCCCGGGTATCACCAGCTTCGGTGCCCCTGACCCGTCGGCCGGGACGCTCCACACGTCCGGGCGGCCGTCGCTCTGCCGCAACGTGTAGGCCAGCGTGGCGCCGTCGAGCCAGGCCGCCTGGTCGTCCACGCTGGTCGTCTCGGCCGTCGCGGTGACCCGCATGGTCGCCAGGTCGAGGACCGAGAGACGCCAACCCTTCGCCGGGTCGGCGTCGATCGCCTCCTTGAACGCGAGCCGGGTGCCGTCCGGTGACAGCGACGGGCACTCGACGTTCTCCTTCAGCGTCTCGACCGTACGGGCCGCGAGGTCACCCCGCACGAGATACCTCCTGCCCCCGGTCGACATGGTCGCGTAGAAGCGGTTGTCGTCGGCGGTGAAGGTGACACCCCAGTAGTTCACGTCCGGGTGGCGGTAGCTCCGGCCGTCCCGGGTGACCGCGAACTCCTCGAGCGAGGCCACCGTGGCGCCGGTGGTGGTGTCGAGGATGCCGGTGCGGGTGGAGAAGCCACTGGAGGTGTAGGAGTCGCCACCGACGAACGTCGTCCAGGAGACCATCCGGCCGGAAGCCGAGACCCGGGCCCGGTTCGGCAGGCCCGGCACGCTGATCGCCCGCGTCTCGCGCAGCGCCGCGTCGAGCACGACCATCCGGTACGACCACGCGGTCTCCGGCTTCAGGCAGACACCGGTGCCGGCGGCGGCGTACACCCGGAGGCATTCCAGGCCGGAGACCGTACGCGACCCGGCGGGGTCGGCCGTCGCGACGGTGGACACGTACCGGTCGGTGATCGCCAACAGGCGCGGGCCGGGTGTCAGGGTGACCGCCTGGTCGCCGGCGGCGGGAGGCGGCGGTGGGGCAGGTTCCGCCGCCATGGCCACATAGCCGGCCGCCACACTGCCCAGCAGCACGGCCGAGGCGACCACCACACCGATCTTGGCTCGGGTCGACATCACGGTCATCGGGGCACCTTCCGGGTGATCAGGCGGGACGGGGAGGCCAGCAGGAGGAGCGTGCCGACCAGGACCCCGGCGACGGCGACGGCCGCCGCGCGGATCGCGTTCTCCGGTCCCCACGACTGCCAGGCGAGACCGAACAGGACGGAGGAGACGAGGTACGCCAGTGCCTGCCCGGTCTGCACGAGCGCGATACCGGTGGTCCGCAGCCGCGCCGGCAGCACCGGGCCGGCGAGCGCGATGAGCACGCCGTCGGTGGCCGCGTAGAACGCGCCGTACAGGGCCAGCGTCAGCGCGATCAGGGGCCAACCGTCGACCGGACCGGCCAGCAGCAGGTACGTCGCGCCGAGGGCGGTGTAGCCGCCGATCACCACGGGCAGGCGGCCGATCCGGTCGGCGAGTACGCCGAGCGGGGCGGCGAGCAGCAGGTAGGCCAGGCTGGTCCCCACCGCGAGCAGTGGAAACCAGCGCAGACCGAGGTCCTCCCGGCGTTGCAGCAACAGGTAGACGAAGCCGTCGCCGATGGTGGCCAACCCGAGCATCGCCGCGGCCAGCACCAGTCGGCGGGCGGGCCCGCCACGCAGCAGACCGAACGCCTCGCGCACGGAGACCGTCGGGTCGCTCGGCTGCTCGGTCCGGTCGCTCGGCTGCTCCGTCGGCTCACCGGCCGGACGCTCGCGGACGAAGAGCACGAGCACGACCACGGCCAGGGCGGCGATGCAAAAGCTGGTGACGAAGACCGCGTCGTAGGACTGCCCGACGACCAGCAGGACCGCGAACGCGGCGAGCGGCCCGAGGAACGCCCCGAAGCTGTCCATCGCCCGGTGCACCCCGAACGCCCGACCCAGCGCCTCGGGTGGGCTGGAGAGCGTGATCAGCGCGTCGCGCGGCGCGCTGCGTACACCCTTACCGAGCCGGTCGACGGCGATGACGGCGCCGATCGCCGGTATCGACCGGCCGGCGAGCAGCAGACCGAGCTTCGCGACCGCCGAGAGCGTGTAGCCGATGCCGGCGATCAGCTTGCGCCGCCGGAACCGGTCGGCGGCGAAGCCACCGACGACCCGCAGCAGGGCGGTGGCGCCGGTGTGGACGCCGTCTAGCACGCCGAAGGCCACCGGGCTGAGTTGCAGGCCCAGCACCAGATAGAGGGGCAGGACGGCGGCCACCATCTCGGCCGAGATGTCGGTGATCAGGCTGACCGTGCCGAGTGCGACGACGTTGCCGCTGACCAACGCGAACCGCCGGCGCCGTGGTCCGGGTCCGGGTCCGGGTCCGGGTCCGGGTTCCTCGGCGGCCGGCCGGGAGACGGTCGACAGGTACACGAGCATCTCCTCGGGTCGACGACTGACGGTCAGCCATCGTGGCGACCGGGTCGGAGGGGCCGCAAGGGACGGTGGGCGTCACGCAGACATGCGACGGATGAACAGGTGACAAACATCGAGAAGTTTCGCTGTTTGAGCGTACTGTTCATCTGGCGGCAGTGCGTCGGTTCATCGGCCTTCCTACATTCCTTGCGCTCTCCACCCGCAGAGAAGGGGTCCTGGATGGACATTCGATTCGCCCGCCCACCGCTGACGCTGGCAACGGCCGCGGTGCTCGTCGTCGCCAGCGCCGCCGTCGTCCTCACCGGCTCGGTCGCGGCGTCGGCGGCCAGCGTGACGTTCACGCCGGTCGCCGACACCTACGTCCAGAGCGACACGGCCTCCACCAACTACGGCACGTCAACGCAGATCGTGGTCGACAACTCGCCGGTGCGGCGCTCGTTCCTGCGCTTCACGGTGAGCGGCGTCAGCGGCACGGTGACCGGCGCCAAGCTGCGACTGCGCACGATCAGTGGCAACAGCGGCAGCGACGGCGGTGGCACGTTCCGCCGCATGTCCAACACGACGTGGTCCGAGACCGGCACCACCTGGAACAACCAGCCGACCATCGACGGGGCCACGCTCGGCACGGTCGGCGCGGTCAGCGGCAACACCTGGTACGAGGTCGACGTCACGGCGGCGGTCACCGGCAACGGCACGTACAGCTTCGGTGCGACCTCCTCCAGCGGCGACGGCGCCTACTACGACACCCGCGAGAGCGGGGCCGACGCCCCGCAGCTGGTGGTCACCACCGGGACCACGCCACCCCCGTCCGGGGACCCGGTGTTCGTCGGCGCCGGCGACATCGCCGACTCGGGTGCCGGCGACAGCGCCACGGCGACGCTGCTCGACAACATCCCGGGGACGGTCTTCACCACCGGCGACAACGTCTACGACAGCGGCACCGCGTCGCAGTTCAGCAGCTACTACGAGCCCACCTGGGGTCGACACAAGACGCGCACCCGCCCGTCGCCGGGCAACCACGACTACAACACGTCGGGAGCGACCGGCTACTACAACTACTTCGGTACGTCCGCCGGCCCGAGCGGCCGCGGCTACTACTCGTTCGACCTCGGCAACTGGCACATCGTGTCGCTCAACTCGAACATCAGCATGTCGGCCGGCTCGACCCAGGAGCAGTGGCTGCGCGCGGACCTGGCGGCCAACAGCAAGCCGTGCACCCTCGCGTACTGGCACCACCCGCTGTTCACGTCCAGCTCCAACCACGCGCCGTCGACGTCGACGCGTCCGCTGTACCAGGCGCTCTACGACCACAACGCCGACGTCGTGGTGTGGGGGCACAACCACGTGTACGAACGGTTCGCGCCGATGAACCCCTCCGGCGGCGCGGACGCCAGCCGGGGCATGCGCAGCTTCGTCGCCGGAATGGGCGGTGCGAGCCACTACGGCTTCGGCACCATCCAGCCCAACAGCGAGGCGCGCAACAGCTCGGCGTGGGGCGTCCTGAAGTTCACCCTGCACTCCGGCAGCTACGACTGGCAGTTCGTGCCGGTGGCCGGGCAGACCTACAACGACAGCGGCACCGGCAACTGCCACTGACCGCGTGATCCCGCTGCGTCGTCCGCGGCGCAGCGGGATCGTCTCGCGCCCGACCCTGCGGCGCTTCGCTGTCGCTTCCCTGGCAGGCCCTGGGTGTGTCCGACTCCTGTCGAGCTGCCCCGGATATGGGGCAGCTCTACAGGACCACCGACAGATGGGGTGCACCCCGCGGGGCGGCTCAGGCATCGGCGCGGGAAGCCCTCAACCAGCGTGCCGGGTGCCGGCGCGGGGCCGAGGCGGGCACGGTGTGCCTACCGACCACCCATTGACGCGTGGCCCCTGTCCGCAGAGGCGGGCAGGGGCCACGGTCGTGCTGTTGCGACGTCAGCGGGCCGTGCCGGCCCGGCGCTTGTTGTAAACGTCGAAGGCGACGGCGACGAGCAGGACGAGACCCTTCACCACCGACTGGGTCGACTGGTCGATACCCATCAGCTGCATGCCGTTGCTCATCACCGCCATGATCAGACCACCGACCATCGCGCCCACGACGGTGCCGACACCACCAGTGACCGCCGCACCGCCGATGAAGGCCGCGGCGATCGCGTCCAGCTCGAACATGTTGCCGGCGGCGGGCTGGGCGCCGTTCGACCGCGACGAGTAGATGACGCCGGCCACCGCGGCCAGGAAGCCCATGTTGACGAACATCCAGAAGTTGACGGTCCGGACCTTCACGCCGGACAGCGCCGCCGCCGACAGGTTGCCGCCGATCGCGTACACCTGGCGGCCGAAGACGGTACGCCGGGTGAGCAGGCCGTAGACCAGCACGAGGACCGCGAGGATGATCAGCACGATCGGCAGGCCACGGGCGTGCGCCAGCTGCCAGGCGAAGTACATGATGACCGCGCCGACCACGACGACCCGGGCGACGAACAGCGGGAACGACTCGACGGGTTGCTGGTAGCGGATCCGCGCCACGCGGGTGCGGAAGCCGCTCACCGCGTAACCGGCCACCGCGACGGCACCGATCAGCAGCGTGAAAGCGTCAAAACCGTTGCCGCCGAGCAGGCCGTTGAGGAAGCCCGCCGCGACCTGCTGGTATTCCGACGGGAACGGCGACAGCGAGATGTTGTCGAGCACCCGCAGGGTGAGGCCCCGGAACAGCAGCATGCCGGCCAGGGTCACGATGAACGCCGGGATGCCGGCGTACGCCACCCAGAAGCCGTGCCAGGCACCGACCGCGACACCGACGGCGAGCGCGGCGAGGACGCCCACCCACCAGGGGTAGCCCTGTTGGATCACCAGGACGGCGGACACCGCTCCGGTCAGCGCGACGACCGACCCGACCGACAGGTCGATGTGCCCGCCGATGATCAGGATGACCATCCCGATCGCCAGCACCAGGATGTACGAGTACTGGAGAACGATGTTGGTGATGTTGCCCGGGCTCAGCAGCACCCCGTCGGTCAGGATCGCGAAGAGCCCGACGATGACGACCAGCGCGACGTAGATCCCGCTCTGCCGCAGGTTGTTCAACACCAGCGCCCGCAGGTCGCTCGTCCCGCTGTGCAGGGCGGCGGCGGGCGTGCTGTCCGGGGGCGTCGGGCGCTCCGTCGAAGGGGTCTTGATGCTGGTCATCCGACGAGCTCCTTGTCCTTGGTCATCAGCTCCATGAGGCTCTCCTGAGTCGCCTCGGCCACCGGCATCTCACCGGTGATCCGGCCGGCGGCGAGGGTGTAGATGCGGTCGCACATCCCGAGCAGCTCCGGCAGCTCGGAGGAGATGACGATCACCGCCTTACCGGCGGCCACCAGCCGATTGATGATCGTGTAGATCTCGAACTTGGCGCCGACGTCGATCCCTCGGGTGGGTTCGTCGAGGATCAGCACGTCCGGGTCGGTGAACAGCCACTTCGACAGCACGACCTTCTGCTGGTTGCCGCCGGAGAGCTTGCCCACCACCGCCATGACGCTCGGCGTCCGGATGTTCATCTCCTTGCGGCTCGCCTCGGCAACCTTGATCTCCTCGTTGCCGTTCACCCAGCCCAGGCGGGACAGCCGGTCCAACGCGGCGGCGGACACGTTGCGCCGCACGTCGTCGATGAGGTTGAGGCCGTACCGCTTGCGGTCCTCGGTGACGTACGCGATGCCGTTGTCGATCGCCTCGGCGACGGTACGCGCGTGCACCTCGCGCCCGCGCACGAACAGCCGGCCACTGATGTCACGGCCGTACGAGCGACCGAACACGCTCATCGCCAGCTCGGTCCGCCCGGCGCCCATCAGACCCGCGATGCCGACGACCTCGCCGGCGCGGACGGACAGGCCGACGCCCTCGACGACCTTCCGGTCCTGGACCGGGTGCCGCACCGTCCAGTCCTCGATCCGGAGGACCTCCTCGCCGGGGGACGACTCTCGGTCGGGGTAGAAGCTGTCCAGGTCGCGCCCGACCATCCCCCGGATGATGCGCTGCTGGGTCACCTCGTCGGACTTCATGTCCAGGGTCTCCACGGCGCGCCCGTCCCGGATGACGGTGGTCGAGTCGGCGATGGCGGTGATCTCGTTGAGCTTGTGCGAGATCATGATGCAGGTGATGCCCTGCTCCTTGAGGGCCCGCAACAGGTCGAGCAGGTGCGCCGAGTCGATGTCGTTGAGTGCGGCCGTCGGCTCGTCGAGGATGAGCAGGCGCACCTTCTTCGACAGCGCCTTGGCGATCTCCACCAGTTGCTGCTTGCCGACGCCGAGCTGGATGACGGGGGTGACCGGGTTCTCGTGCAGCCCGACGGACGCCAGCAGCTTCGCCGCTTCGGCGTTGGCGAAGTTCCAGTCGATGAGCCCGCTGCGGCCACGCCGCTCGTTGCCGAGGAAGATGTTCTCCGCGATCGACAGGTACGGCACCAGGGCGAGCTCCTGGTGGATGATGACGATGCCGTTGGCCTCGCTGTCGCGAATGCCCCGGAACTGCATCGGTTTGCCGTCGAAGAGGATCTCACCGTCGTACGAGCCGGACGGGTGGACGCCGGACAGCACCTTCATCAGGGTGGACTTGCCGGCGCCGTTCTCCCCGCAGATGGCGTGGATCTCCCCGCGACGCACCGCGAGGGTGACGTCCTCCAGCGCGGTCACGCCGGGGAAGGTCTTGGTGATGCGGCGCATCTCCAGGATGGTGTCGTCCATGGTCACTGTCCTCTGTCAGGTCGGACGCGGTACACCACAGCGTCGGGCCCGGCGATGATCGCCGGGCCCGACGGGTGGCTTACTTCTTGGCCTGACCGGCGGCGACCTCTTCCGCCGTCCAGTAGCCGGAGTCGATCAGGGTCGCCTTGATGTCGTCCTTGTAGACGGTCGCGATCGGCAGCAGGTACGCCGGGACGACCTTGACACCGTTGTTGTACGTCTCCGAGTCGTTGGCCTGCGGCTGCTTCTTCTGCAGGAACGCCTCGGCGGCGTTGACGGCCTGGTCGGCCAGCAGGCGGGTGTCCTTGAAGACCGTGGAGCTCTGCACACCGTCGTTGATCAGCTTGATCGAGGCGATTTCGGCGTCCTGGCCGGTCACCACCGGGAGCTTCTTCGCGCCGCTGCCGTAGCCGGCGTTCTGCAGGGCGGTGATGATGCCCCGGGAGATGCCGTCGTACGGCGACAGCACCCCGTCGACCTTCGAGCCGTCGTTGTAGCTGGAGGTGAGCAGGTTCTCCATCCGCTTCTGCGCGGTCTCCTGCTGCCACCGCAGGATGGCGACCTGCTCGGGGGTGGTCTGCTTGGACTTGACGACCAGCGTGCCGTTCTCGATGAACGGCTTCAGCGTGTCCATCGCTCCGCCGAAGAAGTACTGGGTGTTGTTGTCATCCAGCGACCCGGCGAAGAGCTCGACGTTCAGCGGCCCCTTGGCCGTGCCCTTCGAGCCGTCCTTGTTCAGCAGGCCGAGGCCGACGAGCAGTGCGGTGCCCTGGGCGACGCCAACCTTGTAGTTGTCGAAGCTGACGTAGAAGTCGACGTCCTTGCTGCCGCGGATCAGCCGGTCGTAGGAGATGACCGGGATCTTCGCGGACGCGGCGGCCTGCAACTGGCTGCTGAGCGCGGTGCCGTCGATCGCCGCGATGACCAGAACGTCCGCGCCGCGGGTGATCATCTGGTCGACCTGCTGCGACTGCGTGGGGATGTCGTCACCGGCGTACTGGAGGTCGACCTTGTAGCCCTTGGCCTCAAGCTTCGACTTCACCGCGTTGCCGTCGGCGATCCACCGCTCCGAGGTCTGGGTCGGCATGGACACGCCGATGGTCAGGTCGCTGGGCTTGTCACCCCCGCTGCTGCCGTTACTGCCCGCACCCTCGCCACTGCACGCCGCCAGGCTCAACGCCAGTGCCGCGCTGCCCAGAGCAACCAGGAATTTCCTGCCCACGGGCTTCTCCTCTCTGGACTCCCCGCGACTGCCGGGGCCAACTGTCATCTTTCGGGTAGTGTTAGCGCTCACAAAGTTCACGTCAACACCAGAGCCGAAATACCGGTGTCACGGTCTCGTAACGGAGCATCCAGGCGAGCGTAGTCATGCGGTCGGTCAGCGGGAAGTGGTTGACGCGACGACTCACCGTCATCGGCGCGACCCCGCAGAGAGCGGTGCCCGCCGACGACGACTGTCGTCAGCGGGCACCGGCACTTCCGAGGATCAGGTGGGTTGCCCCGACCTGGTCGGTCGGCCGACCCGATCGGCTATCGCCGCGTCCACCGCTGGTTCGCCGCCCCGGTGCAGGTCCAGAGAAGCACTGTGGTGCCGTTGGCCGTGGCGTTGTTGTTGACGTCCAGGCAGAGCCCGGACTGGGCGCCGCTGATCGTCCCATTGGCGTTGATCGCCCACCGCTGGTTGGCTCCCCCGTTGCAGTCCCAGATCTGCACCTTGGTGCCGGCAGTGGCGTTGAGGGGTGCGTCCAGGCACTTGCCGAGAGCCTGGAGGGTCTGCCCGTTGAGGGTCCAGTTCTGGTTGGCGGCGCCGTTGCAGTCCCAGATCACCGGCTGGGTGCCGTTGGTGGTGTTGCTCTGCGGAACGTCCAGGCAGCGGCCGGAGGCGGCGCTCGCGAACGCTCCCGACGTGGTCGGCGGCGGAGTGGTCGTCCCACCACCGCTGACCCGGAACACCACGGTGCCGTGCGCGGGGACGCTGGCACTGATCGTCCCGCTGCTGGAGCTGGTGCCACCCGTCCACGCGTCCACCAGCGTGAACGACGAGCCGGACTTGCCGACGGCCGCGGCCGTGGTCGAGATCGTCGTCGTCGAGCCGCCCTGGTTGAACAGGGCGACGGCGACGTCACCGTTGGCGAGGGGCTTGGCCAGCACCCGACGGGTGCCGTCGAAGGACACCTGCGTCCCCTGCAACCCGAGCGAGTCCTGGTTGATCGCGATCAGGTTGGCGTTCTTGAGGATGGTCTGCGTCGCGGAGTTCATGTTCCGCACGTCGTTGCCGGCGATCAGCGGAGACGCCATGATCGCCCACATCGCGAAGTGGCTGCGCATCTCCGTGTCGTTCATGCCACCCCGGCCGACCTCCATCATGTCCGGGTCGTTGAACCCACCCGGCCTCGCGTAGGACGCCAGCGGGACGGTCACGTTGATGATGTTCTGGATGCCCATCGGGTAGCCGTTGCTCTGACCGGTGTCCCACGCGTTGGTGATGTCCTCGGTGGTTCGCCACATGTTCGCCACGTCGCCCCAGTTGCGCTGCGGGCCGGTCTTGGCGTGGATGCTGTTCGGGTTGATGCTGTAGACGATCGGTCGGCCGGTCGCGGCCAGCGCGTCACGCATCTTGGCGAAGGTGGTCACCTGGTCGTTGATGCTGCCCTCCGGCGAGCACCAGTCGTACTTGAGGAAGTCGACGCCCCAGGCGGCGAACTGGCGCGCGTCCTGCACCTCGTGGCCCCGGCTGCCGGTCGCGCCGGGGTAGGCGCCGAAGTACTGCGCGCAGGTCTTGTCGACCGGCACCTGGTACAGGCCGAACTTCAGGTTCCGGGCGTGCAGGTAGTCGCCGAGCGCCTTCATCCCGCTGGGGAACCGGCTGGGGTCGCCCTGGATGTTGCCGGAGCTGTCCCGGTTGGGGTTGAACCAGCAGTCGTCGACCACGACGTAGTTGTAGCCGAGGTCCCGCATACCGCTGCTGACGATCGCATCGGCCGTCTGCCGGATCAGCGCCTCGTTGATGTTGCAGCCGAACGAGTTCCACGAATTCCAACCCATGGGGGGAGTACGCGCCACGCCGTTGTCCAGTGCCTGCGCAGCGGGGGCGCGCAGGCCGACCAGAGCGCCGGCGAGCAGCACTCCGGCCGCCAGTACGCTCCCCCAGCGACGACCTCGGGTTATGCGGTTCATCGAGCCTCCTTGTCGGTGGCGCCCGCCCCTGACTACGATCTTGGGTCGCTGGGCCTATTGCTGGACGCCAATATTGTTAGCGTTAACAGAGACGCCCATCATGTTACGGCGACATTTCATGAGGTTCAATACCTTGCCCTCGGTGCATTGCCGAGCATCGATAGGAGTGCTCTGCGGCAATCCAACCGAGTCCGTCGACGGACGAGCGTCAGCGACGCGGTGGCGCGACGCTCTCGCGGGAGACCAGTGTCGGGGCTACGGTCTGCCGTAGTGCCCCGCCGGTGCCCGACTCGATCTGGCTCAGCAGCATCTGCAGGCTCGCCCGCGCCACCGCGTCGAAGTCCGGGCGAACGGTGGTCAGCGGTGGAATGAAGTACGCCGCCTCGGGCACGTCGTCGAATCCGACGACGCTGATGTCGTCCGGCACCCGCTTGCCGAACTCGTGCAACGCCCGCAGCACGCCCAGCGCGAGATGGTCGTTGGCGGTGAAGACCGCGGTGACCTCCGGCATCCGCGCCAACATCTGCCCACACCGGTAACCCGAGGCCGCGGACCAGTCCCCCGGCATCAGCGGTGGCGGAACCAGCCCGGCGGCCAGCAGAGCCTCCCGCCAGCCGTCGATCCGACCGACGCTGTCGAACCAGTCGGACGGGCCCGAGACGTGCCAGACGGTGCGGTGCCCCGCGTCGAGCAGATGTTGCGTCGCCGCCCGGGCACCCGCCACCTGGTCGACAGTCACCAGTGGCACCGGTCGGCTCGGGTCACCGTCGACCGTGACCAGCGGGACATCCTTCGGCAGGCGTTCCAGCGCCTCACCGGCCGACTCGACCGGCGCGATGACCACGATGCCGGCGACTCGGTGCGACAGGTGCCGCTCGACGGCCGCCGAGATGGACCGGTGGTCCAGGTTGCGGACGCTGCCGACGCTGACCGCGAAGCCCTCTTCGGCGGCCGTCTGCTCCAACGCCGCCAGCAGTGACGCGGGGCCGTAGAGCGTCGTGTTCTGTGCGACCACGCCGATGACCTGCGATCGACCGGTCACCAGCGCGCGTGCCGCGCCGTTCGGACGGTAGCCGAGTTCGGCGATCGCCGCGCGAACCCGGAGCCGGGTCTGCTCACGGACGTTGGGGTGCCCGTTGAGCACCCGCGACACCGTCTGATGGGAGACACCGGCGAGACGAGCAACGTCCGTCATCGCGGGACCGTGGACGGCCATTTCGCTCCCCCCGCTGCATCTCCGGCCCGCAGCCCGTCGACGTCGACTGGAGCGGCCCGGCCCGATCCCCCTCGCTCAGTCACCACGCCGGTGCTGAATCCCAGGTGACCAGCGCTGGATCGCCGACAGTCTACGCCAGCCACCGCCCCGAACACGGGACGGCGGTAGGGGGTCCGCGCAACGCGCCAGAGCCGCGCAACGCATCCCCTCCTGAAGTACGCGGCCAAGCGGCGTACTCCGTCGTTGCCAGACGCCACGCCGGCCTGCCCTGCGCTCCCTGGACAGAGCGTGGAGCAGGCCGGCGACGGCATCACGCGGTGGCGCGGGCTCGACGGGCCGGCGGGCACGTGCGCGCCCACGCCACCGGATCAGACCGATCCTGTTGTGACTGGTGTCACGGCGTTGTCAGGTCGAATCGGCGCACGGTGACAGCGCCACCGAGCGCCTGGGTCGCGTGGTTGAAGATGGCGAACCGGTAGCCCATGAAGAACTGCCAGTTGTTCGCCAGGGTGAGCGCGTTGCCGAACGAGGTGAAGTTGACCCCGTCCGTGCTGTACGAGAAACGCGCCTGCCGGCCCGACCCGGGTCTGATGTCGGCGTTGGCCCGCAACCAGATTCGGCCACCCGAGACAGCGGTGCTCGCCACCTCGCTGCCGGTGCTGGTGGTGTTCCAACTGCCGTCCATCGTCAGGCCGTTCTGCATGACCAGACGTGTCGACCCGTTGTCCCGTCGGACCCCGATCCAGGCCGACGAGTTGCGCAGCACCGCCAGGCCGGTCCGGTCACCGTCGCGCATCGTGGAGTAGTCCAACTCGATCGTCGCGGTCGAGGTGGGGCCCTGGATGCGGTGGGTCAGCGTGTTGCGCGCCTTGTACAGGTCGCCGGTGACGGTGGCGGTCTGCAGGTTCAGCCCGTTGTTGACCGCCCACTTGCTGTTGTCCGGGTTGTGGTTCCACTCCCACTGCGGGCCGAGGGTGGTGCCGGCGAACGTGTCGGTGCCGGTCAGCGGTTTGACCGCACGCGGCGGCGCGGGCAGGTTCGGCTTCGGGTACGAGGTGCCCCAGGTGCCGTTGACCGTCTGCAGCACCGGCCAGCCGTCGCCGGTCCAGGTGATCGGGGCCATCGCCGGCATCCGACCACCGGGGTACGCGTCGACGAAGGACATGTAGTACCAGTCGCCGTTCTGGGTCTGCACCAGCCCACCCTGGTGCGGCACACCGCCACCGGAGATCGGGCCGGGCAGGTTGAGCAGCACCTGACGCTGCTCGTACGGGCCGAACGGGCCGTTGGTGGACTTCAGCACGTACTGGCCGTTGGCCGGACGGGTGAGCCAGATGTAGTAGGCGCCGTTGCGCTTGTAGAACCGGGCGCCCTCCAGCGTGCCGATGCTCGACGGCGTGGTGTAGACCTGCTGGGCGCGAACCTGCGACTTCCCGTCCGCGGACAACTGCGCCACGCTGATGGTGCCGTTGCCGTACGCCACGTACATGGTGTCGTTGTCGTCGATCAGCATGCCGGCGTCGTAGTAGCAGTTCGGGATGGTGGTGTGCTTGCTCCACGCACCGTCGACGGCGGACGCGGTGTAGATGTGGGTCTGCGCGAAGTCGATGCACCCGGCCCAGTAGTACGTCCGGTTGCTCGGCCGGTAGTTCAACGTCGACGCCCAGATCCCGTCGACGTACGCGTTACCACCGCTCATGTCGTACTTCGAGCCGAAGTCGAGTCGGGGCACCGAGTGACCGGCGAACTCCCAGTTCACCAGGTCGTACGAGCGCAGCACCGGCGCTCCCGGCGAGTAGTGCATGGTGGACGCCGACATGTAGTAGGCGTTGTCGACCCGGATGATGTCGACGTCGGCGAAGTCCTGCCAGACCACCGGGTTCGAGTACGTGCCGGACGGCGGTGGCGTCGTGGGGTCGGTCCCGCCGTCGACGCGGACGAGCTGCCACTGCTGGTTCGCGCCGTTCCAGTCGTCGTACTGCACGATGTTGCCGCCGTCGGCGGTCGAGGCGCCCTGCACCTCCATCGCCTTGTTGCTGTTGCGGTTGATCAACCGGACGTACCCGCCGTCCGAGTCTGCCAGCCGGAACTGCTGGTTGGTGCCGTTGTTGTCGGTCCACTGCACGACGCTGGCGCCGTTGGCGGTCGAGCGGCCGGAGACGTCCAGCACCTTGCCCGACAACCTCGACTTGAGTCGGTAGTAGCCGCCTCCGGAGTCGACGAACTGCCACTGCTGCTGGTTGCCGTTGTTGCGCGTCCACTGCGTGATCCGCGCGCCGTCGTTCGTCGCCAGGTTGTACACGTCCACGGCCTTGCCGCTGTTGCGGTTCACCAACACGTACCAGGCGCTGGTGTCGACGGTGGCCGCTGACGCGGGCGACGAGGCGACGGCTACGGCCGCGCCACCGACCACCAGTGTCATAGCGGCGACGGCGAGTCTCGACAGCCACCCGCGCCGACGTGGCGCACCTCGGGGAACCCGACCGATGGAAAGCATGATCCTCCTCTGCTGACGCGAACCGAGCGGTCTGGGTCGGCGTCCGCGGCACCGGGCGGGGCACCGAGTTGACCCGCGTCCGACCTTGTGATCGCTAACACCGCCAGCCCGACCGTCGCGGCGACGAGGTGCCGCAACCGAGGGGGTGCAACGCGCGCATGGCCGGACAGTCAAGACATCGACCATCTTGGCTATAGACTGTGAGCGATAACATGCTGTTAGTCAAGACGTAACACAGTCGGTCCGCGTTCCTGCCAGGACCACGCGCGAACGGGTGGCCACCCCGGCCCGCAGGCAGGGATGTACCACCCGTTTCCGGACGCTCCGAGCGAATCGGTCAGAAGCCGCGCGCCAACCGGTAGTAGGCCTGGTTCCAGCGGATCTCGTCGGCGAAGCGGCGGGGCTGGGTGTCGGCGTCGATGACGACCAGTTCCGTGCGGCTCATCTCGGCCAGGTCGTGCAACTCCTCCACCCCCACCGCCTGCGACAGAACGGTGTGGTGCGGCGCGCCCGCGGTGATCCACGACTCCGCCGACACCGGCAGGTCCGGTCGCGGACGCCAGACGGCACGGGCCACCGGCAGCCGGCGCAGCGGCTGCGGCGGAGTGACCACGTCGATCTCGTTGGCGACGAGCCGGAAGCGCTCCCCCATGTCGGCCAGACCGAGCACCACCGCCGGGCCGGGCGCGGCGTCGAAGACCAGCCGGACCGGGTCCTCCCGCCCGCCGATGCTCAGGGGGTGGATCTCCACGTTGGGAACATCGGAGGCGATGGTCGGACAGACCTCCAGCATGTGTGCGCCGAGCACCAGTTCCTCGCCCGGGGTGAGGTCGTAGGTGTAGTCCTCCATGAACGACGTGCCGCCGTCCACGCCCACCGACATCGCCTTGAGCGTGTGCACCAGGACCGACGTCTTCCAGTCGCCCTCGCCACCGAAGCCGTAGCCGTCGGCCATGAGCCGCTGCACGGCGATGCCCGGCAGCTGACGCAGGCCCCCGAGGTCCTCGAAGTTCGTGGTGAAGGCCCGGAACCCGCCCGCGTCCAGGAACGTGCGCATGCCCAGCTCCAGGCGGGCCGCGTACCGCAACGAGTCGTGCCGATCGCCGCCGGGCAGCAGGTCGCCGCCGATGCGGTAGGTGTCCTGGTACTCCTTGACCAGGTCGTCCACCTGCGCGTCGGTGACCTGGCCGACCACCTCGACCAGGTCGTTGACGCCGTAGGTGTTGACCGAGACCCCGAACCGCAGCTCCGCCTCGACCTTGTCGCCCTCGGTCACCGCGACGTCGCGCATGTTGTCACCGAAGCGGGCCAGGCGCAGCGACCGCATCGCCGACCAGCCGAGCGCAGCACGTGCCCACGCCCCGACCCGGGCGGTGACCCGCGGGTCGCTGACGTGCCCGGCCACCGTCTTGCGGGCCACACCGAGACGGGTCTGGATGTACCCGAACTCCCGGTCGCCGTGGGCGGCCTGGTTCAGGTTCATGAAGTCCATGTCGATGTCGTTCCAGGGCAGCAGCACGTTGGCCTGGGTGTGCAGGTGCAGCAACGGCGTCTGCAACGCGTCCAGACCGGAGATCCACATCTTCGCCGGAGAGAAGGTGTGCATCCAGGCGATGACCCCGACGGCACCCTGGGCGGCGGCGTCCCGGCAGACCTGCAGGATCTCACTGCTGTTGGTCAGGACGGGCTTCCAGACCACGCGGGCGGGAATCTGCGGCGAGTCGTCGAGCGCGGCCGCGATCTGGCGGGACTGCTCGGCGACCTGCCGGAGCGTCTCCTCGCCGTACATGCCTTGGCTGCCGGTGAGGAAC
This sequence comes from Micromonospora sp. M61, assembly GCF_018070245.1. Lineage (NCBI taxonomy): Bacteria > Bacillati > Actinomycetota > Actinomycetes > Micromonosporales > Micromonosporaceae > Micromonospora > Micromonospora sp. M61. The sequence continues at coordinate 115,296 of NZ_JAGPYA010000016.1, forward strand.
CAGATCTCGGGTTGGGTTTGTGGTGCCATGGGGTTGCCTTCCGCGAGAGGAACTGTCACTTGTAACGGATTCCGATGAGGCGCTGGAGGAGGATGAACGCGAAGAGCAGACCGCCGATCACGATCTTCGTCCACCAGGAGTTGAGGCTCCCATCGAAGGTGATGAGGGTCTGGATCACGCCCAGCACCAGGACGCCGAGCACGGTGCCGAACACGTAACCCGAGCCGCCGGTGAGCACCGTGCCTCCGATGACGACGGCGGCGATGACGTCCAGCTCCATCCCGACGGCGATCAACGGCGCGCCGGAGAGGGTGTAGAAGGACAGCAGGATCCCGCCGATCGCGGAGCACAGACCGCTGATGGTGTAGACGGCGATCCTGGTCCGCCCCACCGGCAGACCCATCAGCAGGGCCGACTGGGGGTTGCCGCCGATGGCGTACACGTTGCGTCCCAGCCGGGTGTAGGCCAGCACGTACGCGGCGACGGCGACCACGACGAAGGCGATCAGCACGCTGATCGAGACGAAGTTGCCCCGGGGATCACCGATCCGTTCCTGCGACATCCTGGTCCAGAACCCGTCGGTGATCGGGATGGACGAGCCGGAGATGAACGTGCACATCCCCCGGGCGAAGAACATCCCCGCGAGTGTGACGATGAACGGCTGGATGTCGAAGAAGTGGATGGCGCAGCCCATCAGCAGGCCGAGCGTCGGCCCGATGAGCAGGGCGATGACGAGCACCAGCGCCGCCGGCAGGCCCTCCTGGAGCAGCCAGGCCGACACCATGGCCGTCATCGCCACGACGGACCCGACCGACAGGTCGATGCCGCCGGT
>NZ_JAGPYA010000160.1:0-1136 GCF_018070245.1 Micromonospora sp. M61
CCACGAATGCCGGGGACGGGACGGTTTTGGACAGCTCGGCCGACGCTACGGATCGGAGGGCCGGCCGGACCATCTACGGACCGGGGGACCACGCGGGGACCGCACGTGGTGCGCGATGCTAAGCGGTACACCTTCGAGAGAACGGCTTGACTATGCGCATAGCGTGTGTGACGTGCTGAAACGCTTAGCAAATCGTCCTGGGGGTTGGGTGGTCCAGTGAGTCCTTGCGATCGAGCTTGACGCCCAACGTTATCGTGTCAATACGCTTGGTAGCGTTCCGTGGCGCAGTGAGGCGGTTGGCATGGAGCTTTGGGCGCAGGCCTTAACACTGCTAGGGGTTGTGGTGGGTGCTGCGGCCTCCTATGTCGCGGCAGCACTCAACGAACGGTGGCGCTGGCGGCGCGAAAGGTCCGCACGATGGGATCATCAGCGGCTCCTCACTTACACAGCCTTCACGGAAACCTCGAAGGTGATTGCCATGCTCGCTGCTCGTATCGCCGAGACGCGTCAGTTAACGAAGGGCGCGGCACTCCCGCTGGATGTTAACGAAGGCTTGGAGATGCTGGAAGCGGCTGAGCTGGATAGGTCAGTCAAATTCGAAGGGGTCCTTTTCCTGGGCGACGCAGAAACTATCGCGGCCGGTCACGCGTTGAACCAGAAACTGTGGAGGATGGAGGCTATATCTCGGGGAACCATCACTGCGGACTCTGGTGAGTGGCGCGAAGCGTTCCAACAGTATCGGCGCGCTAGGTCGGCCTTCTACGACAGTGCTCGTTCAAGCATGGACATTCCGCGTGCTGGAATCTCTATCGGTGATTGGGTTGCACCACCATCCGCCGTGGAGGAAGCGGCGTTTAATCCTGTAGGAATAGTGCCAGCGACCAATCTCAACCCGGGAAAAGTCGGATGAGGTACACGATATTCCCGCACGTTGGCCGGCGGTCCGCATCGGAGCCATCAGGAATGAGGACTTTAGGGTGGGGCCGCAGCGGGGACCATCCGGGGACCACACGTGGTGCGCGATGCTAAGCGGTGCGCCGTCGGGAGCACGCCTTGATCATGGGCGTAGCGTGTGTGACGTGCGTGGACGTGTGGCGAAGCGTCCTGGGGGTCAAGGGGTCGTCGGTTCGAATCCG
>NZ_JAGPYA010000161.1:0-1129 GCF_018070245.1 Micromonospora sp. M61
GTGAGGTGGTTGCGTTGCTCGGCCCGAACGGCGCCGGCAAGACCACCGCGCTGCGTGCGCTGGCGGGGCTGCATCCGCTCACCGCCGGTCACGTCACGCTCGACGCCATCGACCTGGACCGCCCGGCGACGCGCGGCTGGGTGCCCACCGAGCGCCGGCCGATCGGTGTGGTCTTCCAGGACTACCTGCTGTTTCCGCATCTCAGCGCACTGGACAACGTGGCTTTCGGGCCTCGCCGGCACGGGGTCGACCGGAAGACCGCCCGGGCCACGGCCCGACACTGGCTCGACCGGGTGGGGCTGGACGCCCAGGCGCACCGCCGCCCCAGACAGCTCTCCGGTGGTCAGGCGCAGCGGGTGGCATTGGCTCGCGCGTTGGCCGTCGCGCCATCGCTGCTGCTGCTGGACGAGCCACTCGCCGCGCTGGACGCCCGCACCCGACTGGACACCCGCGCGGAGCTGCACCGCCACCTGTCCGCGCACCCGGGCGCGACGGTGCTGGTCACCCACGACCCGCTGGACGCCCTCGCGCTGGCCGACCGACTGGTCATCGTCGAGGGTGGTCGCGTGGTGCAGGAGGGTGACGGGCCGAGCGTCACCGCCCGCCCGCGCACCGACTACGTCGCCCGGCTGGTCGGGCTCAACCTGTACCGGGGCAGGGCCGAAGGGCACGGGGTACGCGTCGCACCGGACCTGACCCTCACCGTCGCCGACCGGTTGGACGGCGAGGCCTTCGTGGCGTTCCGTCCGGCGGCGGTGGCCCTGCACCCGTCCCGACCGGAGGGCAGCCCACGCAACACCTGGGCGGGGACGGTGGCCGGCGTCCAGCGGCACGGCGACAACCTCCGGGTGCAGCTGGACGGGCCGATCGGGGTGGCCGCCGACGTCACGCCGGCCGCCGCCGCCCAGCTGCGACTGATTCCCGGTCAGCGGGTCTGGGTGGCGGTCAAGGCGGCCGAGACGCACGCCTACCCGGCCACCGACTGACCGCCGGCCCACCAGCCCGCCCGGCTCATGAGGACACGGACGACGAGCCAGCCGCGACGGTGGTGGGCCCGCTGTCGTTTCGTCCAGGACGGCCACCGCAGTCGCCATCTAGCCTGGACCCGGCAGCTCACCCGAGCATGAGG
>NZ_JAGPYA010000162.1:0-1123 GCF_018070245.1 Micromonospora sp. M61
CGTTCCACGTCCTCGAGGCCGCCCGCCGGCAACAGGTCGACAGGGTCGTCCTCGCCAGCAGCAACCGGGTCACCGGCTTCCACCCCGTCGGAAAGACCGTCAACCCCGAAGACCCGGTCCGACCGGACGGCTTCTACGGGGTGAGCAAGGTGGCAATCGAGGCGCTCGCCCGCCTGTACGCGGACAAGTTCGCCCTGTCCGTGGTGTGCCTGCGCATCGGCAGCTACGAGGACAGACCAGACGACGCCCGATATCTTGCCACCTGGCTCAGCCCGCGCGACTGCCTCGGGTTCATCCGAGCGGCCATCACCGCACCCGACGTCTCCTTCGCCACCGCCTACGCCGTGTCGGCCAACACCCGCCGGTTCTGGGACCTCGACGCTGGCATCCAACTGGGCTACACGCCAGTCGACAACGCGGAAGACCACGCCGCACACGTCGTCGGCGCCGACGACCCCATCGACTCCCGCGCGCCCCAGGGAGGCAGGTACGCCAGCGCCGAGACCACCCTCACCCACATTCACGGCGGGCAACCGAACTCCTGACGAGGAGTACGGATCGGACCGCACCGGCCAGCAGGGGAGAGCCCGACAATGAACCTGGCAGTCGACCAGTCACCGGGCACAGCACCAGAGGTGGTGTGCCTGCCGATGTTCGGCATGACCCGCACCGCCACGGCTGCCGCGTTCGCCCCAGCCCTCGCGGGCGCGGGCCTGCGAGAGACATACCTGGACCTACCCGGCCACGGCGACAGCCCCACGGACTGCCCACCAACGTCCCAGGCGGTGCTGGACACCGTGTGCGGGTGGCTCGACCACCACGTCGACGCGCCGGTCCTGCTCGCCGGCGGCTCCTACGGCGCGTACCTGGCCACCGGCATCGCCCGCCGACGACCCGAACTCGTCCGCGGCCCTGGGCGGTGTCGTCATGCCCGGCACACTGCGAGACTCGCTCGGCATCCTGGACGCGATGTTCAACCTCGACGGCCCAGTCCGCCCGGAGATCGTCATTACCGACACCGGTTCGTACAGCGACCTTGTCTTCGGGCTCTTCGCGATCTGCGGCTACCAGTTCTCCCCGCGGATCGCAGACATCTCCGACGCGCGGCTGTGGCGCCTGGACA
>NZ_JAGPYA010000163.1:0-1118 GCF_018070245.1 Micromonospora sp. M61
CCGGCGCGGGTGCCGATCCCGACATCCTCGGCCATGGTGATCTGCACCGAGTCGACGTACTTGGAGTTCCACAGGGGCTCGAACAGGTTGTTGGCGAACCGCAGGGCCAGGATGTTCTGGACCGTCTCCTTGCCCAGGTAGTGGTCGATCCGGAAGACGTCCTCCCGGGTGAACACGTCGTCGACGAGGTCGTTGAGCGACTTCGCCGACGGCAGGTCGTTGCCGAACGGCTTCTCCACGACGACCCGACGCCAACCGCCGGACTTCTCGTTGTCGGCCATCCCGGTGCGGGCCAGCTGCTTGAGCACGACGGGGAACGCGGCCGGGGGGATGGAGAAGTAGAACGCCGCGTTGCCGGTGATGCCGTGGGTCTGGCGCAGGTCGTCCAGCGTCGAGGCGAGCTGGTCGAAGGCCGCGTCGTCGTCGAACGACCCACCGACGAACTTGATGTTGCCGGCCAGCCGTGCCCACACCTCGTCCCGCCACGGAGTACGAGCGTGCTTGCGGGCGGCCTCGCAGGCCAGCGTCTCGAAGTCGCCGTCTCCCCAGTCGCGGCGCGCGAAACCGAGCACTACGAAACCCGGCGGCAACAGCCCTCGGTTGGCCAGGTCGTAGACGGCAGGGAGCAGCTTCTTGCGGGCCAGGTCGCCGGTCACCCCGAAGATCACCAGAGCGCAGGGCTCCGGGATCCGGGGCAACCGGCGGTCCTGCGGGTCGCGCAGCGGGTTCACCGAACCATCGTCGGTTCGCGACTGCGGGGCTCGCAAACCCGGCTCACTCCTCGCGCTCACGGCGCCCCCTCGCTTCCGCCTCAGTCACGTCGTCCATCCTCACGCCCGCAGATCACCGGCCGCGTCGAGCAGTTGGGCGACACCGGCGGCACGGTCGGTCAGATGCAGCCGCAGCACCGGGCGCTCCCGGCCGGCGAGCGCCTGCCGGTCCCCGGCAGCCTGCGCCGCCTGCAACTCACCGAAGGTGTACGGCTTGCCCGGCACCGCCAGGTCCTCCGCGACCGCGCCGGTCACCTGGAGGTAGCTGCCCACCTGCGGGCCGCCCTTGTGGTACTGACCCGTCGAGTGCAGGAATCGCGGTCCCCAACCGAAGGTGACCGGCCGGCC
>NZ_JAGPYA010000164.1:0-1096 GCF_018070245.1 Micromonospora sp. M61
GCCGCTGACGCCGCCGTCCTTCGGTTGGCGAGGTCAGGCCGGGACGGATTCGGGTCGCTGGGCGGCTGGCTGTGGGTCGCGTACCGGGCGCGGGTGGCCCAGCAGGAGGACCGCGGCCAGGGCGGCGATGAGCATCAGCGTGGCCGACACGCTCAGGGACAGGTGGAAGCCGTCGAGGAACGCCTTGTCGAGGGCGTTCAGAGCGACGTCCCGCTGAGCGCCGTAGTCGACGGCGGCGACCGCCTGGAAGCCACTGTCGTCCATCGCCGCGGTCGCGGCCTGCCGGTGGTCGTCGTTGACCCCGGCGTCGGCGAGATGTCCGGGCAGGGAGCTGGCCGCCCTGCTGGTCAGCAGGGCGCCCAGGACGGCGGGGCCGAGCGCGCCGCCGACCTGGCGGAAGGCGTTGTTTGCCGCCGCGGCCATGCCGGCCAGCTGGAACGGTACGGAGCTGACCGCGGTTGCGGTCATCGGGGTCAGCACCGCGCCGAGGCCCAGCCCGAACAGCGCGAGCCGCCAGCTCAGCTGTCCGAAGGACGTGTCGGCGTCGACGCCGCTGAGGAGGAACAGGGCGATCGCCGCGATGAACAGGCCGGCGCTGAGCAGCCAGCGCACGTGCACGCGGTGCATGAGGCGGCCGATCAGCGGCCCCACGACGACCGGGACCGCCGTGTTGGTCAGCAGCCGCAGCGCCGCTTCCATGGTCGACAGCTGCTGGACCAGGCCGAGGTAGAGGCTGAGCACGAAGATGCTGCCGATCACGCCCATGAAGCTGACAGCGGCGATCACGGCGGTGGCGTTGAACCCGCGGCTGGCGAACAGGGCGGGGCTCAGCATCGGCGAGTTGCTCCGCCGCTCGATCACGAGGAACGCGGCGAGGCTGAGCGCGGCCACGGCGAACGCCAGGAGCACGACGGGGTCGGTGAACGAGCCTGCGCCGCCCTCGATGACGGCGAAGACCAGAGCGACGATGGCCAGGGCGGCGGTGATCTGTCCCGGCCAGTCCAGGTGCCGCCTTCCCGGCGCCCGCGAGTCGGTCACCAGCGGAATGGCGATCAGGGCGGTGAGCAGGGCGAGCGGGATGGCCGGCAGGTAGATC
>NZ_JAGPYA010000165.1:0-1091 GCF_018070245.1 Micromonospora sp. M61
GCACCGCCAGGTCCTCCGCGACCGCGCCGGTCACCTGGAGGTAGCTGCCCACCTGCGGGCCGCCCTTGTGGTACTGACCCGTCGAGTGCAGGAATCGCGGTCCCCAACCGAAGGTGACCGGCCGGCCGCCCGCCTGGGCCAGCAGCGGCCGCAGCTTGGCCATGTCGGCGTCGGCGAACCGGTCGAGGTACGCCATCACCGCGAGGTAACCGTCGTCGCCCAGCCCGTCGAGCAGCCAGCGCAGCACCCCGGCCAGGTCGCCGGGAGCGCCCTGCGGGGCGTACACCTCGATCGCGCCCTCGGTGAACGACGGCGTCTCCGCCGGCAGGCCCGAGGCCAGGATCTTGTTGGTGTTCTCCTTGGACTCGGTGACGTTCGGCTGGTTGAACGGGTCGATGCCGAGCACCACACCGGCCACCGCGGTCGCGTACTCCCAGGCCAGGAACTGCGCGCCCAGCGGGCCGTTGACGGCCACGTCCGGGGCCGCGCCGCCGCCCGGCACGTCACCAGGTGCCAGCGCGCCGCCGTAGCTGACGGTCAGCACGTCCGCACCGCTGGCGCCGGGGCTCTGCGGAGACTCCACGACCACCGGCAGGATGCCCACCCCGGCCTTGCCGGTCGACTCGGCGATCAGCTGCTCGGCCCAGTCGCCGAGCCCGTCGATGCCGGTGCCGTCGGAGACCAGCGCGATCTTGTCCCGGGCCAGCGTCGCCGCCGCGCCCAGGGCGGCACCCAGGGCGAGCGCCGGGTTGTCCCGGTCCGCGCCGAGCGACGCGGCCAGCGCGTCGGCCTGGTCGAGCAGTTCCGCGACCTCGACCCCGGCCAGCGCCGAGGGCACCAGGCCGAACGCGGTCAGCGCCGAGTACCGGCCGCCCACGTTCGGGTCGGCGAGCACTGTGAACGCGCCCATCTCGGTCGCGGTGGTCTCCAGCGGCGAGCCCGGGTCGGTGACGATGACGAAGTGCCGGCCGGCCTCCGCCTCCGTCATCCCGGCGTCCAGGAACGCCTGCCAGTAGGCGCGCCGGTGGCTGTCGGTCTCCACCGTCGAACCGGACTTGCTCGCCACCACGACGACGGTGCGCTCCAGCCGG
>NZ_JAGPYA010000166.1:0-1085 GCF_018070245.1 Micromonospora sp. M61
CCCGTGCTCAGGTGGTCGTAGCAATCGATCTTGTCGTTCGTTGGTCTCTTCGGCGGGGTGATCGCTGAGAGGCTGGTGGGGCGTGGCGGGTCGTAGGCCGTTGACGGTGGTGGACCGGGAAGAGATCACGCGGGGGATCGCTGAAGGGCTCTCGGGTCAGCAGATTGCGGCGCGGATTGGTCGGGATCCGAGTGTGGTGTCGCGGGAGATTTGTCGGGGTGGTGGGCGGGGGTTCTATCGGGCGTGGCGTTCGCAGCGGCAGGCGCAGCGGGCGCGGCGCCGGCCGAAGCCGTGCAAGCTGGAGTTGGACGCGCGGCTGCGGGAGGTGGTGGTGGCGTTGTTGGGTGAGGGTTGGTCGCCGGATCAGGTCGCTGGGCGGTTGCGGGTGGACTATCCCGAGGACGAGGCGATGCGGGTGTCGCACGAGGCGATTTACACGTGGATGTATGCGTTGCCGGTCGGGGAGTTGGCACGGCAGCACCTGCGGTTGCGCAGTGGCCGCAGGAACCGTCGCCCGGCGCGTTCGCCGGCGTCGCGGGCGCCGAAGATCCCGAACCCGACGTTCATCGATCAGCGGCCCGTCCAGGCCGAGGACCGGCGGGTACCTGGGCACTGGGAAGGCGACCTGGTCATCGGCAAGAACGGCGCCAGCGCCACCGCCACGCTGGTGGAACGCACCTCCCGGTTCCTGATCCTGATCCCGCTATCAGGAAGAGACAGCCCCACCGTCACCAGCGCCGTGGCCACCGGCATCGCCGGTCTGCCCGACGCCCTGCGCCGCACCCTGACCTGGGACTGCGGCACCGAAATGGCCGAACACGCCGCCCTGAGCATCGCCGCCGGTATCGACGTCTACTTCGCCCACCCCCACAGTCCCTGGCAACGCGGCACCAACGAGAGCACCAACCGGTGGATTCGCGAATACCTACCCCGCGGCACCGTCATCCCCAACGACCACGACCACCTCAACGCCATCGCCGACCGACTCAACAACCGACCCCGCCGTATCCTCGGCTACAAGAAACCCAAAGAAGTCTTCGCCGAGCTGCTGACCAGCCAGATTGCTTCCACCGGCTGAGCACGGG
>NZ_JAGPYA010000167.1:0-1083 GCF_018070245.1 Micromonospora sp. M61
ACGGTGCGGCGATCGTGCAGTGGAGCGACGGCAACGGCACCAACCAGCAGTTCCGGCTCGCCCAGTCATCCGATGGCTACGTGCGTGTGATCAACCGCAACAGCGGCAAGGCCGTCGAGGTGCAGGGCGCGTCCACCGCCGACGGTGGCAACATCGTCCAGTACGCCGACTGGGGTGGCAGCAACCAGCAGTGGCAGCTGGTCCGCATCGGATAGTGACCGCAACGCCGTAGGTGACAGGGATGGCGGCCCGCCCGGAGGGCGGGCCGCCGCAATCCTCCTCGTCGAGGTGCCGCACGCGCGGCCTCCGGTCGCCGCCTGCCGCATCTCGCCCGCACCCATCCCCCCAGACGTGCTGACGCCACCACCAGACGTCGGCACGCACGCCAGGGCACCCGCGTGCGTTCTGCTCGTGGATGACCCCGATCGAAGGAGTGGACCATGAAGGCCATCGGTGAGGCTCATCCCGCCTCTCCACGGAGACGTCGCTGGCGGTCAGGCTTGGCCGCAGCGGCGGCCGCGGTCATGGCGGCCAGCACGCTCGTCGCGGTCAACGCGGCCCCCGCCTCTGCGGCGACCGTGGACACCAACGCCTGGTACGTCCTGGTCAATCGCAACAGCGGCAAGGCGTTGGACCTGTACGGCTCGGCCACCAACGACGGCGCACGGATCAGCCAGTGGACCCGGAACAACGGCGCGAACCAGCAATGGCAGTTCGTGGACTCCGGGGGAGGCTTCTACCGACTGAAGTCCCGGCACTCGGGCAAAGTCCTCGACGTCAGCAACTTCTCGACCGCCGACGGCGGAGCGATCGTGCAGTGGTCCGACCTCAACGGGACCAACCAGCAGTTCCGGCTGGCCGACTCCGACGGCGGCCATGTGCGGCTGATCAGCCGGCACAGCGGCAAGGCCGTCGAGGTGCAGGGAGCGTCCACCGCCGACGGTGGCAACATCGTGCAGTACGCCGACTGGGGTGGCGCCAACCAGCAGTGGCAACTCGTCCCCACGGACAGCGGCAACCCGCCGCCGACGGGCGGCAGCGGGTGCGGCAAGGCGCCGACGCTCTCCAGTGGCACGCACACGA
>NZ_JAGPYA010000168.1:0-1076 GCF_018070245.1 Micromonospora sp. M61
GAGACGGAACCATCACCAGCGGCTACTTGCGGTTCGAGGACCCGGATCGTGGCTTGCGCTGACCCGCCCCGGCGCCGGGACGGGTTCCGGATCTGCCGCGAGGCGCGCGCCCGCCGAGCTGGCCTGACTGCCGTCCGGACGTGCCGATGTGAGTGCGTTAGGTGATACCGCACGCTGCGACGAGCGGGCGTCAGCCGTTGCCGTGCTGCCGTTCCTGCTCCGCCAGAGCAGCCGCTGCCCTTTCCAGGTCGTGGTGAGGAAACACAGGGATGCCCCGGCGGCGCAACGCCTCGGCCGCGACGCCACGCCCAGCGACGGAGTTACCGATGTGGATCACGTCGCCGGGGCCCAGGCCGAGGCGGGCCAGCGCGAGCTGGAACGGTTCGGGGCGGGGCTTGTATGCGCGGGCTTCTTCGCTGGTCACCGTTGCGGCGACGGCGATGCCGTGCCACCGCAGCACCGCCGTCAGGTCGTCCTGGTCGACGTCGGAGACCAAGCACACCGGCACCTTCACAGCATCGAGGAACGGCCGGCTGTCGTCGTACAACGGTGGATGACGCCAGGAGTGCAGCTGCTTGCGGCAGATCGGCTCAAGCTCCACGGATGCCCCGAAGTTCGCCACAGCCTCGGTGAGGCTGCCGAGCGTCAGGTCTGCGAGCGTACGAAAATCGGCCCCATACGCCATTTCGGCGCTGGCCTCCAGCCGTCGGGACCACTCTGCCGCGATAGCAGACGGATCGACTGCGATCAAATCTGCTACCTGCACACAGACGTCATTAACCGCGCTCTCATCATCCTGTACGAGCGTGCCGTACAGGTCCAGCAAGATCGCCTGATACACGGTGAGACGCTACCCGACTGGATCTGACCCCGGTCGGTCGCCAGGCGCCCCTCGTATCGAAGCCGCCATCACAGACCGGCACAGCCGGCACCTTCATGCGTACGCTCTTCTGCCGCGAGGCGCGCGCCCGCCGAGCTGGCCTGAGTGCCGTCCGGACGTGCCGACGAGCGATGCGGAGGTCGGGTCTGGCCGGTGTCAGTCACAGCAGGCCGCGCTCGCGTAGCCGGGCGAGCCG
>NZ_JAGPYA010000169.1:0-1066 GCF_018070245.1 Micromonospora sp. M61
AAGATTGTCCGGCGGCGTCCTACTCTCCCACACCCTCACGAGTGCAGTACCATCGGCGCTGGAGGGCTTAGCTTCCGGGTTCGGAATGTAACCGGGCGTTTCCCCTCCGCCATGACCGCCGTAACTCTATGAACATGTCAAACAACCCCGACACAAAATCACGGGTGTTCGCTTGTTCAGAGTTGCACAGTGGACGCGTAGCAGCTTAGTAGTCAAGTCCTCGGCCTATTAGTACCGGTCAACTGAACCCGTTACCGGGCTTACATTTCCGGCCTATCAACCCAGTCGTCTAGCTGGGGGCCTTACCCCACCAAGGTGGGTGGGATACCTCATCTTGAAGCAGGCTTCCCGCTTAGATGCTTTCAGCGGTTATCCCTTCCGAACGTAGCTAACCAGCCGTGCCCTTGGCAGGACAACTGGCACACCAGAGGTTCGTCCGTCCCGGTCCTCTCGTACTAGGGACAGCCCTTCTCAAGTATCCTACGCGCACGGCGGATAGGGACCGAACTGTCTCACGACGTTCTAAACCCAGCTCGCGTACCGCTTTAATGGGCGAACAGCCCAACCCTTGGGACCTGCTACAGCCCCAGGATGCGACGAGCCGACATCGAGGTGCCAAACCATCCCGTCGATATGGACTCTTGGGGAAGATCAGCCTGTTATCCCCGGGGTACCTTTTATCCGTTGAGCGACACCGCTTCCACTCGCAAGTGCCGGATCACTAGTCCCGACTTTCGTCCCTGCTCGACCTGTCAGTCTCACAGTCAAGCTCCCTTGTGTACTTGCACTCAACACCTGATTGCCAACCAGGCTGAGGGAACCTTTGGGCGCCTCCGTTACCTTTTAGGAGGCAACCGCCCCAGTTAAACTACCCACCAGACACTGTCCCTGAACCGGATAACGGTCCGAAGTTAGATACCCAAATCAACCAGAGTGGTATTTCAAGATTGCCTCCACCCATACTGGCGTATGGACTTCACCGGCTCCCACCTATCCTACACAAACTAATTCGAGTACCAATGTCAAGCTATAGTAAAGGTCCCGGGGTCTTTCCGTCCTGCCGCGC